>JAXHTA010000332.1:0-4632 GCA_034190285.1 Thermodesulfobacteriota bacterium
ACCACGCGTACCAGGATGCTGTGGAGAGCCGGGCCCTTTACAATATACTAGAAAACGAAGTCATACCCTCCTTTTATGACAGAAAAAATGGCGACATGCCGATCAGATGGCTAAAAATGATGAAGGAGTCGATGAAGATGGCCATGATCGACTTTTGCAGTCACAGGATGGTTGGCGAATACGAAAAAAGATATTACCTTCCCGCAGCAAAACGAGGTGAAGCCCTTACCAAAAACGAGGCTGCAAGAGCAAAAGAGTTAAGCGCACAGCGTGAACGACTCAAGGCACACTGGAATAATATTCGGATAGAGCCTCCTGTTTGGGACAAAAACGGTCCGTTTCGGGTGGGAGAAACCCTATCTGTCAATGCAACGGTTCACCTGGGGGATTTGCGGCCGGATGAAGTTGAAATAGAGCTGTTTTACGGCCAGCTTAAGTTTATCGATACGTTGCAGGGCGTTGGCTCCGAACAGATGCTTGTCAAAGAAAACGGGAAAGATGGACAATATCTCTATTCCTGCTCCATAAGCTGTAATGCTTCGGGTCGCCATGGCTTAACCATCAGAGCCGTCCCCAGGGGAGACGGATGGATTAAAACCGCACCAGGCCTGATTACCTGGGCGTAAACAACACAGGAAGCCACAATAGACCATGTCGGATAATTTAAGAAACCCACGGGTGCTAATAGTGACACCGGAAATCACCTATCTTCCTGAAGGCATGGGAAAAATTGCAAATTGTCTATCCGCTAAGGCGGGCGGGCTTGCCGATGTATCGTCGGCCCTGATCAACGCCCTTTTTAATCAAGGCGCCGATGTTCACGTTGCCATCCCTGACTACCGAGAAATATTCAACGGCCGTTTGAAGTCCATCCTAGAAAAGAAAAAGATATTATTCAAAGCAAAATACCCGAGGAGAGAATCCACCTTGCTAAAGACAGGACCTTTTTCTATTTAGACCGTGTTTACTCCAATAACGGTGGGGAGAATATTAAGATTGCCCTCGCTTTTCAGCGGGAGGTCATGAACAACATTGTTCCCTTGGTCAGGCCGGATCTTATTCATTGCAACGACTGGATGAGCGGCCTTATTCCGGCTATGTCAAGGCGGCTGGACATTCCGTGCCTTTTCACCATTCATAATATTCATACCATGAAGATCCTCCTTTCCCACATCGAAGACAGGGGGATCGATGCTGCATATTTCTGGCAGCATCTTTATTATGAGAATATGGCCTGTGAATACGAAAGCACGCGGGAGTATATTCCGGTAGATCTGCTTACAAGCGGAGTCTTTGCCGCCCACTTTGTCAATACGGTAAGCCCGACTTTCTTGACGGAAATAATCAAAGGTCAACACGGCTTTGTTGAAAAGCCTCTTAGGGAGGAACTGGCAAACAAGTGGGAGGCAGGATGTGCCATAGGAATTCTCAACGCGCCGGATCCTTCTTTTAATCCCGCGACCGACAAAGCACTAACCAGGCAATATAATGCCCAAAATCATATCCAGGGAAAAAAGGAGAACAAAAAAGCCCTCCAGAAAAGACTCGGGCTGATTCAAGACGGTTCGGCCCCCCTTTTCTTCTGGCCTTCCCGGCTCGATGCCCGGCAAAAAGGATGCCAGTTGCTGGCGGAAATATTGTACAATGTTGTATCCGAATACTGGGAACAAAATCTGGAGGTGGTCTTTGTCGCCAATGGAGAGTTTCAGAAATATTTCAAAAACATTGCCAATTTCCATCAAATCAACAACCGGGTTGCAATATGCGACTTTGATGAACAACTGGCCCGTCTGGCCTATGGGGCCTCTGATTTTGTGCTGATGCCCTCACTTTTTGAGCCGTGCGGGCTTCCCCAGATGATTGGCCCCATTTATGGCTCACTTCCTGTGGCTCGCGATACCGGCGGCATTCACGATACAGTCACTAACATCAATACGAATAAAAACGCAGGCAACGGCTTCCTTTTCAAAACATTCGACTCACAGGGCCTGCTGTGGGGCATCATGCAGGCCATGGAATTTTACAGCCTTCCCCAAGAGCTTAAGGGAAAGCAGATTGAACGGATAATGACCCAAAGCGCCACCACCTTTAATCATTCGGTAACGGCACGCGAGTATATCGATCTTTACGAAAGGATGTTGCAGCGCCCACTGGTCAACTCACATGCGTAACAACAGTTGAAAAACGGCCACACAATGGAAAACAGCATAGACTTTGAGTTTTACAGAAACGAACCGAAACTTCTCAAAAGGTCCTATTACATCCTCTTGTCCATGAGATCATGTGAGTCTCTTTTGTCTTTCCGCACTTTTTGAGAGACCATAACGAATCGTGACGAAATTTTCGTGCCATACCTTCTGAACAGGGAAGCATTTCTACAACTTTTCTTGAACAGTTACTAGGCTATAGGGAGCCAAAAGCTTAGTCATTACTGGATCACTACTTGGAAAATGCCGAAAAGGTACTGCCACAGAAAATAAATTTTAACTTGATAATTCCCTGTAGCTCGCTGCAGGGTCACCACGAAATTCCCTCTCCACCTTTCAGGGGGAGAGGGATAGGGTGAGGGGGTTCAAATAAAGTATTTTCCATTTTGATACCCCGTAGCTTGCTGCGGGGTAGTTCATTCCTGCAATGCAAGTTACAGATAGCTATTGGAGTGTCCTTTATAAGGAGGCTCCAGCGTTTGCACGCGTCAAAAAATCAGGTAGGTACCAGTACCTCCAAATCGTGGAAAATAGCAAAATCAAAGGCAAAGTGAAGCAACGGGTGATCGCTACCGTAGGCCATATTGACCAGTTGCAGGCAAAGGACCGGATGGAAAAGCTCATACGGTCTCTAACATGGTTCTCTGAAAAGGCCTCCTTGTCCTCTCCGGCAAGAGTGATATAAGTGCCTCTGCCAGGGAGATTGGACCGGCTTTGATCTTCGAGAGATTATTGGACGAGTTGGTATCAAGAAAATCATCAAGGGCCTTCTATCCCATAAAAAGTCTGAGTTCGACGTAGAGAGGGCCATATTCCTCACCGTGCTTCAAAGGGAAACCTATCTGTTGCGAGATGTGGCCGGGTAATACGACAAATGTCAAGACCCTGATCCCTCTAATCGAGCGTGTCCGTTCGCGATTCTATGCGGGTCGGTTCTATATAATAGCGGATCCAGGGACGATCAGCGCTGATAATGTAAAAGAATTGGAACAAAGAGATATCCCTTACATCTTTGGGGCCAGGATGCGTAAGGTCAAGGAAATCAGGGAAGAGGTCCTATCTCATCCGGACCGATACAGAGAGGTTCGCCCTGAAGGGTTCTTGTCCAAAGACCCTGCTCCCTTCAAGGTGAAAGAAATAACTCTCAATACCAAACGCTTCATCGTCTGCCTTAATCCCAAGCAAGCCCGAAAAAATGCCAGAGGCCGTAAGACGATCATTGACTCCTTACAAGAGAAGATCAAAAACAATCCCAAAAGCCTTAGTGGAAACAAAGGATATCGAAAACACATCAAGATTGAGAGGGAGAGCGTAAGCCTCAATCAATACAAGATCCAATGAGAGTCGAGATTTGACGGCAAGTGGGTGCTCATAACGAATACGGACCTCTCAGCAGAAAAAGCAGCGATCAAGCACAATGAACTGTGGCAGGTGGAGCAAGTGTTCAGGGATATGGAATCCGTTCTTGAAACCAGGCCCGCATATCATCAGAAGGATGAGAACATCAGTGGGCATGCCTTCTGCAGCTTCCTGGCCCTGGTATTGAGAAAAGAGCTGGACAGGCGCCTTGAGGAAACTGGCTGTAATTTTGAATGGGCTGACATCAAACAGGATCTCAAATTCCTCCAGGAAGTAGCAACTAAAGACAATGGAAAATCAATGGCTCTCAGGACACAGTGTTTGGGGACCTGTGGCAAAGTCTTTGAGACTGTAGGGGTTGCCGTGCCTCCTACCATTCGTGAAATATAAGCTATGTCAAAGAGCAAAAGGTAATGCCAAGAACTTTCTTGACTGTGTTATGTCCCTAATATCAATAAATTAGGTTTTGGAGACTGTCTAAGATCAGCTTAACCGTCTTATAATGTTCTTGCACATCTATTATGTGGGGGGTAACCCATCGGTTGGAAAAAGGGGTTTCCACCTTATGAGGACCGAGACGGGGGGAAGATTCACAATCCCTAAGCCCCCTGAATCGTTTGGGCACGGAGATATGGAATATCTCCGTGCCCATTGGCATGGCCGTAAGTTATACAACCTGAATGGATTGGCCTTCACTGAGAAAGAAACAACAGATGGTTATATCAGTCGCACGACTTAAGTGGCACATTTCAGATCTTTGAGCTTACGGGAATTCATTTTGGTAACTCATAGTGAATCAACAAACTCTATTCCCCGGTCAGTTTTGCCCTATATGCAAACATAAATCCAAATGTAGGGGGAACATTTTAGACGATAGCGTTGTCTCTTGGCTCTCCGGTGTGCTGAAGTCTGTGTGAAACCGGCACTGATCCCTGATCCCAACGAATTGAAATGTAATATCTTTACAGATTGGAAAAATTCTGGACGAATTTGGATTCTTTTCTTGAACGCCTGAACAAAATGAATAGGCCGTTTTCCTGTATTTACAATGTGTTAAACTTTATCG
>JAXHTA010000333.1:0-4628 GCA_034190285.1 Thermodesulfobacteriota bacterium
TGACGCCTATGCTCAGACAGTATATGGGCATCAAAGGTGAATACCCTGGTGCCATTCTTTTTTTCCGCATGGGAGACTTCTACGAGATGTTCTTTGATGATGCCCGGACTGCCTCCAGGGCACTGGGCATTACCCTCACATCTCGCGGGACATATATGGGGGAGAAGGTTCCGATGTGCGGCATACCCTATCATGCCTCCAAATCCTACATCGCCAGGCTGGTCCAGGATGGCTGGAAAGTGGCAATTTGTGAACAGATCGAAGACCCCCAACCGAACAAGGGAATTGTTAAGAGAGAGGTAGTCAGGGTAGTGACGCCAGGCTCAATCGTGGACGAAGGAGATCTGGACGACAAGAGCAATTTGTACATGGCCGCAATATCTGAAGGGCCTGTCGAGGGTTCCTTTAAGAACAAAACAGATGTAGATGTAACATATGGGTTGGCCTATGTAGATCTGTCGACCGGCGAGTTCCGAGTCACGGAAGTCTCGTCGTATAACGAACTTTTTGACGAGTTGTGGAGAATAGACCCCGCAGAACTCTTGATCCCTGAAAATGGGTGTTTTTCGGAACGAAAAGAGTTGTCCCGTTACAGACTCGAGACGATATGTAAAGACTATTTCGATCCTCAGAGGGCCGAGAACGTCCTGAAAGAACAGCTCGCAGTTAGGTCCCTGGCCGGGTTTGGATGTAGCGATATGCCTCAGGGGGTAAACGCGGCCGGTGCACTTGTTCGTCACCTTCAGGATACCCAGAAAGGGACCCCCGATCACATAAGGGAAATCAAGAGTTATCGCACCGGAGACTTTATGTTTCTCGACGAATCCACTTGTTCCCATCTTGAACTCTTGAAAACCATGCGTCGACAATCCGTCAAGGGTTCATTATTTGATATCCTTGATAGAACGATGACTTCCATGGGTAGTCGTCTATTAAAGAAATGGATATCCTATCCCCTGGTCAGCCTTGACAAGATCCGGGGGAGGCTGGCAGCCGTGGCCTGCCTCAAGGAAAATCCGATTCTTCGAGAGAAGATCAGGGCAGAGCTTAAAGAGATTTATGATCTGGAAAGGTTAAACGGCCGTCTTGCCCTGGCTAGGGCCAATGCAAGAGATCTGCTCGCCCTCAAATCCTCGATTCAAAGACTACCATTCATCAAAAACGCCCTTGAAGGCTCAACCAGTACGCTTTTGTCTGGCATTGCCGCGACACTGGATACGCTCCAGGATATGGCTGATTTGATAGACGAAGCCATCCATGAGGATCCTCCCGTCTCGATCAGAGAAGGAGGGATTATTAAGCTGGGGTATGATGACGGCTTGGACAGTCTGATTTCTCTCAGTCGTAACGGCAAGAGCTGGATAGCTGAATTTGCGGCCTCTGAGCAAGAGAGGACCGGGATATCCAGCCTAAAGGCGGGATTTAACAAGATATATGGGTATTATATTGAGGTTTCAAAGGCCAACTTGCATTTAGTTCCTCCTGACTATATCAGAAAACAGACGCTGGTTAATGGAGAGCGCTACATTACTGAGTCCTTGAAGACCATCGAAAAGCAAGTGCTGGGCGCTGAAGAGAAACGAGTAAGACTGGAGCTGGAGATCTTTGACCGAATTTGCAAGAGGCTTGCCGTCGAAAACCAGCGTGTCAAGAAAACAGCGGGATTTGTCGCCCAGATAGATGTCATTGCCGGGCTGGCTGAGACTGCTGAACTAAATGATTATTCCTGTCCGGAGGTGGACAACGGCACTGATATTGTTATCCTGGAGGGTCGTCATCCGGTTATAGAGCAAACCGTCAAAGACGAGGATTTCGTGCCCAACGACCTCCACCTGAACTCCACGGAGCAACAGGTATTGATAATTACCGGCCCGAATATGGCCGGCAAGTCCACCATCTTAAGACAGAGCGCCCTGACAGTGCTCATGGCGCAGATGGGGAGCTTTGTTCCCGCTTTAAAATCCTCCATAGGTATTGTGGACCGTATTTTCACCCGGGTTGGCGCATCGGATGATCTGGCAAGGGGACAGAGCACCTTCATGGTGGAAATGAACGAGACGGCGAATATCCTGCGGCATGCCACACCAAAAAGCCTGGTCATACTGGATGAAATAGGACGGGGCACAAGCACATATGACGGGTTAAGCATTGCCTGGGCCGTGGCAGAGGCCTTACACGACAGGGAGAGTGCGGGTGTGAGAACCCTTTTTGCCACTCACTATCATGAACTCACGGAACTTGTGAGCACAAAACAGAGGGTGAAGAATTTCAATATAGCGGTCCGCGAGTGGAATGACCGGATCATCTTTCTGAGAAAGCTTGTACCGGGGGGGACAAGCCGGAGCTATGGCATACAGGTTGCCCGGATAGCAGGGCTGCCGGAAGAAGTCCTTGCAAGGGCCAAAGAAATCCTGAACAACCTTGAGGGTACGGAACTGGACGAGACAGGAAGGCCCCGTTTGGCGCGTACTGTCTTTGAAGAGGGCAAAGCTGATATCGTGCAGCTAAGCCTCTTCGGGTCCGAGGATCGGAAACTGGAAGACCGGATTCGGTGTCTGGATATCCCCTCAATGACGCCGCTAGAAGCATTGATTGAACTCAGCAAACTTAAAGAGTATGCTGGCTCCAAAGGATGAATTCGGAATGCGGAGCCATAGAATGTATAACATGAAAATCGGGCTTATACTGATTCTGTTTCTTTCAGCCATTGTTTTCTTGGCAGGACCTGAAGTCCTAGCCAAGACCTCTAAGAGCGCCTCTGTACTCCTCAAAGAGGCCGACCGATGCCGCAAGGCCCTGCATCGGTCAAACAAGAAAAAGAAATACCGCCACAACTGGTTAAATTGTACAGATCGTTATGAAAAGGTCTATTCCCGTTATCCCAAAACCGATCAGGCGGCCTGGGCAATTTATCAGTCGGCCAGGCTCTTCACCGGGCTCTACAAATATTCCGGCAAGTCAAAAGATCTGGATGAAGCCGTCCGTCTATATTCACGAGTAGTGAATGAATACGAAGACCACCGTCTGGCGGATGACGCCCAATATCTGATCGGCGAGATCTACCATAAATATAAAAAGGACCCTACCCAGGCCTACGTGGAATTCCTGAAGGTGGACATAAAATTCCCCGCAGGGGATATGCTGCCCAGGGCCAGGAAAATGCTGGATAAGCTGGCCGTGATTCTCAGCAAGAAGGAGGAGGATAGAGGCGCCAAGTACGATGGCAGGTCACGACCCGGTTTAACTGCTGTCAAGGATATCCGTCACTGGTCAACCCCCAACTATACACGGGTCGTTGTTGATCTGGAAGACTCTGTAAAATATGGACACCACCTGCTGAAGGCAGACCCTGGTAAGAAGAAACCGCGCAGGCTCTATTTAGATATCAAGAACGCCCATGTCACATCACGAATTGACAGGTCAATAACCATCAAGGGCGAGTTGCTTCAGAGGGCCAGGGCAGGTCAATACACCAAAGATACGGTGCGTGTGGTCCTGGATATTGAAAGCATCGGCGGGTATAAGGTTTTCCATCTCCATGATCCCTTCCGGATCGTGGTTGATGTTAGGAGACTTGACACGGGCAGTACCAAAGACGGGTCCGAGCCTGCCTTTAAGAAGAGACCTGTTAGAAAGGGCGTTCGAAAGGCTGAAGTTCGGGATAAGTCGATGTCTCTGGCCAGGCAGCTTGGCTTGAATGTCAAAAGAGTTGTTATTGACCCCGGTCATGGGGGTAGAGATCCGGGGTGTAATGCCGCGGGCGGCATCAAGGAAAAAGATATTGTACTAAGTGTGGCCAAAATTCTTGCCATGAAAATGGAAAAAGAGATCGGGTGTGAGGTCTTTCTCACAAGGACCAAGGACATCTTCTTGCCCTTGGAGCGCAGAACAGCCATTGCCAATATGAAAAAGGCTGATCTGTTTATATCACTGCATGTTAACGCACATAAAAGCAAAAATGTCCGTGGGATGGAGACCTATTTCCTTAACATGGCGACAGATGAGAGGTCTATGATGGTGGCGGCAAGGGAAAACGCTACGTCTGAGAAGAATATCAGCGACCTACAGGCAATCTTGAACGACCTGATGCTGAACACCAAGATTCACGAATCGAGCCGGCTGGCCCATAATGTCCAGAACGGGATGGTGACATATGTCAAGGACAAATATATACAGATCAATAGCTTAGGCGTGAAGCAGGCCCCCTTTTATGTGCTGATCGGCGCCCAGATGCCCGCGATCCTTGTGGAGTTGGGCTTCCTGACCAATCCCGCTGAAAAAAAACGGCTGATCAGCAAGAAATACCAGGAAAATCTAGCCGAAGGTGTCTGTGCGGGCATAAGTTCATATATCGACGGCATTGATCAGGTCTATCAGGGTGGTGGGTAGAAGGACCTAATTAGTGCCCGAACGAAAACCGTCTTTTTCGTCCATATCTGCGTCAAACTCAGATTTTAATCCTCGAAGTACTCAATGTATTCCTGCGGTTAAAATCTTCGTCTTCCTTGATCTGAACGAAAAATCCTAGTTTTCGTTCAGACACTAATTCATCCGCAGATAGGCATTGATGAAGACATCGATATTTCCGTCCATGACTTTGTCCAAATCGCCCACTTCCACATTTGTCC
>JAXHTA010000334.1:0-4599 GCA_034190285.1 Thermodesulfobacteriota bacterium
TTCATGCCTTAACAGAGGAATTGAAATTATGGAAAGAGGAACAGCAGGTATGACATAAGCCTCTTTGTTCCGGTATCTTTGTAAGTCCTCAGAATCGTAACACTGCAGCCCTTTGAAACAAAAGTATGCTGGTCAAAGCGCCTTGTTTTTATCAGGCTAACTCCTTATGATTATTGGGCGCAACTAGTGAAGCAGATTATACGGAAATGATGAGTGGTGTAGATTGATCAGCAGCTTTCCACTATCATCCTTGTAATACCCAAAAGTGAACTCGACCTTCGTTTCCTTGCCAGTTTTAGAATCTGTAAAGTAGTAGTTTCCCATAGCGAGAGCTGAATCCCTGTCAAATATCATTTCGGAGTTCTCAAATCGTACTTTACTCCACGGTTGAATTGCAAAGCCATTATCTTCAGGGACAATTCCAGTGACAAAATAAGATACTGCTTGTTCTTCAGTCAAACGAAACTGTTTTTGTGAGGCTTTTGTCGGCTTGAACAAGACCGTACCCTCATCATAGCCGTATAGAGTATCAACAGTCCTTGCCCCTAACGCCTTATAGTCTCGCTTTTCTGTGTACTCCTTGCCGATAGAGACTATCGCGTCACCCCAAGTCTTCTGGGCCCTAATCACTTCTTCTCTGGAAATATGACTGTCTGTTGCTGTATTTTCAGCATAACTTGTAGCCAGAATAGCCATAGGCGCTACTGCCAACGCCAGTAGCCTGATTTTCATTCTCATGTTGGACTCTCTTTGAACATAACAGGACCTGGTTTTATGTTTTTGTTAAAGGGCCTCTCCATGGCCCCACGGGTCCAGAGGGACTACGGGGACCACAAAAGGAGGCCCGTTCAGTAAAACAGGATACTGGCTTTTCTCATCGCCACTTTTCTAGCCCTATCGGACCGGTAGGGTCAGGAAAACTCGTAATCCTCTCCGGAAAAAACGGCTTTCTCGCCTCCATTATATCAGGAGAGTAAAGCTCTTCGAGGGTTGCAAGCTTTTTGGGCGGCAAGACGGCCATATAAGGTATTGTGACCGTAGGGATGCTTCTCTTGAGTTCCCTCAGGGCACCCCATGCCTCAGGCACCGGCGAACCAAAAATGGTCTGGGGCGCACAATAGTAGGTGTACCCAATATCTTCAAAACTAAGGATCTCAAGGAGATTAACCCAAGCCATATGGGGCTTGCCGTTATAATCAGAGCATCTCCGGAACCACCATGTTGAACACTTCATCATCTTTCCCTTGGGATTGAATATCTCCCAGCCGTATTCACATCCCCATTCCTTGTCTATTAACGTTATTCTTGTTTTATACCAATCGCCATATCCACCCTTGTTAGAATTGGCCCTGACTACCCAACATTCCCTGGGCAAAGCCATTTTCTTGTAGAACTTCGTATATTCTTCTGTAATGGGGCCGTATTTGTCCAGCACCTGGAGGCCTTCATAGTACCCGACAGGGATAAAGGCCTTGTAAGTGGTTTCACCGATTATCTGGTATTCCTCGTCAGTCATTCTCAAGAGAAACCCCTCGGCAAAGGACAAATCCGTTCCGCCAACAGAATCATCGCCGTTTGCAGGCGTTAGTCTCCTAGTTTTCCGCAGTGAGGGAAACCATATCCAGGTATCATTATCTCTCTTTTTATCATTGTAGCTGTGAATCAAGATACCCGTCCCCCTTATATCGGAGGGATCGACCCAGTGGATCAGCATAAACCAGTCTTCACCCTCCTTCTTCTCCTCTGGAAAATCGGGATTGAGGTACTCTGCAGGCATTGCAGGGTTCAACTCCGCCCTCCATCCTATAATACGCCTTTCACCAGCCGCATGGTTCACGATCACATATACAAACATCCTCATAGTGGAGCCATCATAGTGCCTACTCAGATAGGCCATTTGCGCCTGCTCAAGACCGGTTGTTCCAAACCGTGCTTTCTCCTCTTCACGAGTAAGCTTCAGGTTGACTGTAGGCCATCTCTTGTCGAGAATCAAATTGTCTTTTTCTTTTGCCTCGTAGGCCTTAACAACATCCCATCCATAGGTGTCTATCAAATCTTGGCGCGTATACTGGTAATTAAAACAGTCCTCCATACATAGGCCATCCGCTACAAAACTCAACAGAGTTCCGGTTAAAAACAAAAACAGTCCGACAATCTTCTTCATTACACATCTTCCTCCTTACTTCAAAGTCATGTGATTTTTTTCACGAAAAAATGTTGATGAAATAATCTTCTTCCAAGATAAAACCATCCTCTAAAGCTACATGACATTATCCATTGGTCATACCTATCCTCCTTTCTCACACCCTTCCGTTTGCAAAAGTCCTCTTGACCATATCGGCCCAATCCATCTCGGGCGGCATCGTAAGCCCATGTGTTTCAGCGATGACACTATAGACCCAGCGTCCCTGGTTGGAGCCTGCATGACCCCCATGGTGCCACGCCGAGGAACAGGGGTAAAGATTTTCGATGGGAAAACGCCTTAGATCAGCTAATTCCGCAATAGGCCTGAACCTTCCTAACTGGGGTCCGTCCATATCTATTACGCACCAGTTGCCCTGTGGCCCGAAATTCGGGGCGTGCTTTGCAGTATAATAGGGTGTGATGGGATTGTGTCCTATAACATTGTCCCAGTTAACATTCGGGCAGTATTTGCCCCAAAAGGCGATCACCTCATCGGCGTGCCTCTTTTCTATTTCCTTCCATTCGTCCTCCGAGTACCTCGTAGCCGGCTGGACAAATTGCTCGGTGAGGACAGTGGCAAAATCGCCGGGGGGCGCAAAATAGTCGTGCGCAAACTGAGACCAGTTCCCAATGCATAGATTGAAGTCATCAGGGTCCGGCCACTCTCCGGAAAGTCGTCGGTGAACCTCCTTTGCCATTACTTCAAGCCCCTTCCTCGAGAGGTTGATCCAGCATGACTCCTTTAGATCGGAATCAAAGGCCTCGGCCCTATAGACCGGCTGTTCCCTGAGTGCCCACGTGTACCAGGAAATGGCCACAAAATCCCTCTCTATATTATTTACCTTCCTCGGTATGTCGTCAGGCCAATACTCAGGACCCGTCAGGTCCCAGACCAGGCTAATCGGGTTATGACCACACACTACACCCAACCTCGATTCAATCTCGGTCCCGTCCGCCAGCCTTATGCCCTTGGCCTTTCCGTTTTCGATGATGATCTTGTCCACGGTGTTACTGTGAAAGATCTCGCCACCGTTTTCATAGATGACCCTCTGGGAGGCGTGTGCACACTGGTGATTGCCGCCCTTTATCACGATAGGGTCGGTATAGACCATCATCAGGAGCAAAGAGGCCACAGCGGAGCCATAGGCCGTGGGATTCACTCCCGCGGACTGGGCAGCTCTTATACCGAAAGACTGGACCTCTGGGCTCTCAAAAATATCCAACATCAACTGGATTCCGCTCATCATCATCCAATGGGGCCGAATCCCGCTCTCAGGGAGCATAAAGAGCTTTTCCATAGCATCAGGTGTCCCAAAAGACACGGGAGGTGTAAAAATCCACTCGAGAAACGCGGGATAAATGAAATCCCTCCATTTTTCTTCGTAAAAGAGGAAGGTCTCCGCATCCCTCTCCGAAAACTGTTTCATCAGGTTGTAGGTCTTGTCCCGATATCCCTTCTCCCAGATCGAGTACGCTCCACACCAACTGTCGTCCTCCCTGAAAACCACGCAAGGGCCGACCTTTGGCCTTGCCACCTTGACCCCGTATTCCTGCCACTCGGGAAAATCCAGAAAAACCGGGCTGTGATGGTGGAGGTAGATATGGATATGCGAGCAATGGTTGGCGACAAAACCAGGGGCCGGGCTCTCATCGGAACACCATCCACCGCCGGCCTCATGCCTTGTCTCAAACATTCCGACCTTAAGGCCGCCGTATTTGGCGGCATACATCGCATTTATCAGATTCTTGTTTCCCGCACCAACATAGACAAGATCATAGACTTTTTCCGGCATACGAGAGTATCCTTTCATCTTTGTTGTCAAGGTTTCTTACAGAGCACACGGTTTGATCCGTCAAAAGCGGCTCGGGCCGCTATTGACGGGTATGTGTCCTCGAGAATCAGAATTGCTGCTCACAAGCTGCGCAATGTTCCCCTACCTCCATTTCTCAATACCAATAGGTGCCTCTGGGTTCCCGCCTGGTAAAGCCTCTACCCTTTGAGGAAAATACTTCCGGTAGGCATCCTGCAACTCCTTTTCCGGGAACAGAGTTTCCGGGGAAAGCAACGTCTTAGGAGGCAGGACCGCCATGTACGGAATGCTTACCGTGGGGACGCTCCTTTTGAGTTCCCTCAGAGTGAACCATTCCTGGGGATTTTCATAGCCAAGATTTGTCTGAGGGGCCGCCCAGTAACTGCACCCTTCCTCGGGGAAATTCAGGTCTTCGGCCCAGGTGTACCAGCCATAGGCAACCTTCTCATCGTAGCTGGAAGCCCTTCTCCAGGGATGGAAGTGAGTTGCGAATAACTTACCGGAGTCACTGTACATTTCCTCGATTACAGGCGCATAGCCCCATTCCTTGTCGATCATCCAGACACGTGTATGATAATAATCACAATACCCTCCCCTAACTGAT
>JAXHTA010000335.1:0-4591 GCA_034190285.1 Thermodesulfobacteriota bacterium
CCTGATGATCAGGAATGCCGTCTCCGTCTGAATCCAGTGGACAACCATCTGAATCCACCGTTACACTTGTCGGTGTCCCGGGGCATTTGTCTGCATTGTCAGATATGCCATCCCCATCTTTATCTCCTTCTGCCTTACAAGTGAAACATCCAATCGCCCCGCCAACGATTCCACCGACAGCAGCCCCGATAACAGCTCCTTCGCTGGTGTTATCCGTATCTCCCTGATTTCCAATGACCGCCCCTCCGCCAGCACCTATGAGTATGCCTATTGCAGCGCCTGTCTTTACACAGTCCTTTCTTTTCTCCATCGTAGCACAAGCTGAAAAAGCCAGTAACAGAACCAAACATAAAAAAGCCGATAGTGTTTTCATTATCCCTCCCTTAAATATTAAGTGTTATTGTAGAAAGCATGTGTATTTAATCCGTGTTTCTTTTTTCAAGTGAACGTACCTTTCATGTCTTCCCTCCTCTCTTTGTTTTATGCTTATGTTTAAAATACTGAATTCTTACCGCGTTTTCATTCAAACACAAAATAGAATTATAAGCGCTGGGTTCAAAGGCCAATGAACTCAGCGGTTGATGATGGATGCTGATCTTGACCTTTGGTTCGTAATACTAATTGCAGGGTTACTAATTCCCTGACAGGGTAAGATGGGTATGTATATTGTCACCTTCCGATCTATCAGCGATTTCAATATCAGCCAAGAACACCCTTTGATTTTGTATTCCGCCCTCTTGGCCCAGGTAAGCTTTGATTCGCATTGCCCGATTCCTTGAAGGTTTCCGTAATGACGGCGGGGGGGACCTTTCCATCATAAGGAGAAGGCTCCTGACCGTCTGCAAGCAGTGAGAGGGGATGCTCGCCAAATGCGCTTTCATAGGTTTCTGCCATTAACTGGGTACTTTCGTCCTCTGAAAGCGTCATATCTGCAGCTTTGTCAGGCACAGGCTGCCCTACCTTTTGAATCTCCTTTTCAGCCAATGCCAGCCGGTCGTTCCGGTCATCAGCGAATTCCTTGACTTCAACTCGAAGTGATGGGAATGGGCTCCTCACCCTTAACGGCTCTAAATTCCACCCAATAACCTGAACGGTCAGGTCTGAAAACACCGGATCAATACCGGCCTTTCCATTAATCTCAATCTCCCCCGTTTGGTCAACATTAAATGCGAGCGACACATCAACCTGTGATCCCTTTTGATTGCTCAAGTGTTCCAGGTTGACCCTGATCGGTTTTGCCAGCGTTCGGTCTTCCATCGACATGCCATAGTCTTCAAACATCACATCATTGATACTGATTTGCCAATCGGAGCTTCCACTCTCTGTCAGCTCTGAAACCTCAGGTCGTCTTTCATACTTATCATGAGGGGCTTCCATGGAAAACAGGTTCTGAAATTTAAAGGTCCCTTCAGGACTCAGCCAATCCTCGAACCTGGCATCCGAAGACTTGACCGAAGTAACCGAAAGGTTTTTTGTACCGAGATCTAAGGCGACGCCCTTTACAGACACTGATGGGATTGAAATCAATGAACGAACCGTACCTTTTTCTCTGCCACATTAATGCCATCAATCTTCAATTCGCCATCGGTCAGTTCAAATTGAAAAGCAACATCACCCGCATCTCCATAACGATGAGCCTATTGCTGAACTGGCTGCCCGGTTTGAGAACAATCCAACCATGATCAACAATTGGAAGCGGGCTCTGGCTGACGGTGCAGCTGACATTTTCGATAAAGGCCATAAGTCTCAAAAGCAAAACGAGGCCCAGGTCGACAATTTGCACCGACAGATCGGCAAATGGAGACCGTTTTTTGTCTTGAGGCGGTGGAGGAGGCTATCCGCCGCTACGGGACCCCGGAAATTTCCAACACCGATCAGGGCTCCCAGTCTACCAGTGATGATTTTACCGGCTTGCTTAAAGACCATGGCATTGCCATCAGCATGGACGGCAGAGGCCGTGCCCAAGACAACATTTTTATCGAAAGACTATGGCGGACCCTGAAGTATAACTATGTCTATATCCGCGCTTTTAACAATGGGTCCGATCTGCGGAAAGGCCTTCGCGGCTGGTTCTCATTTTACAACAAAAAGCGATGTCATCAGGCAATTGACAACCTGCACCAGGATGAGGTTTATTACGACCTTCCTCATCCATTCGCCGAGGCGGCCTGAGGCCTTCCCTTAACGAATCGGCTCAGAGCTTATCCTATACGTCAGGTTGTCCAGCCTCTCGGGTCCATCGCCGATATGATACTAAACCAATGATAGCTGAGACTCTTCACCCTTTTGCCGCTTGCCGTAATCCAGCGCGTCGCGCACCTTGCGAGAGAGGTCCTTTAGGGAAAAGGGCTTCTGGATGAATCCTGTGCACCCCCGATCCAGGATCTCTCTGGCCTGCCCGTTGATACTGTACCCGCTCGAAAGAAGGACTTTCACATCCTCATCAATCTTCTTGATCCGGTCAATGGTCTCCCCGGCTCCTATGCCGGGCATGATCATATCCAATATAACGAGGTCGATCTCTTCCGTGTTTTTCTCGTATATTTCAAGAGCCTGTTGGCCGTTCCAGGCGGTGAGTACCCGATAGCCCAGCCTTTCCAGCATCGCTTGCCCCACCTCTACAACCATGACCTCATCATCTGCAAGGAGGATCGTACCGTGGCCGTACTTAATCTCATGTGGTTTAGGTCCCTTGCATGCTTTCAAGGGCTTTGTTTCCAATGCTGGCAGGTAGATGTTGAAGGTGGTGCCAGCTGACTTTTCACTGTAAACGTTGATGAAACCGCTGTGGTTCCGGATGATTCCATAGACCGATGCAAGACCCAACCCCGAACCCTGACCTACATCCCTGGTGGAGAAGAAGGGGTCGAAGATCTTCTCCAGGGTCATGCCGTCCATCCCCACCCCGGTGTCGGTTACGGAGACCTTGACGTATCTCCCTGGAGCCAAACCAAAGGGTTTGATGAATTCCTCATCAAGAGTAACGTTTTCAGTCTGGAGATATAGATCCCCCCCGCCCGGCATGGCCTGCCAGGCGTTTACATAGAGGTTGAGGAGAACCTGCTGTATCTGCCCCTGATCTGCTTCCACAGCCCACAGTTCCATTTCATACTCCTCGTGAAACCTGATCTCTTTCTTGGTGCTGCTGAACATCTTGTTCTCGTGCTTGATGAGTATATTGAGGTCAGTAGGCTTGACCTCGTACTTGCCGCCTCTTGCAAACCCGAGAAGATCCCTGGTTACCTCCGCCGCATTCTTTACATATTCTTCAATGCCTCTCAGGTGTTCACGGTCGGGATCGTGAGGATCCTTATCCACCATCATCAGTGATGTTCTTCCCTGAATCCCCATCAGAATATTATTAAAATTGTGGGCTATACCTCCGGCCAGGGTGCCAATGGCCTTCATTTTCTGGGCGTGGGATAGGTATGCCAGGAGTTTTTCACGATCGTCCTCCGCTTCCTTGCGGGAGGTGATGTCATCGTAGATCGCCACAATTTTCCCGGATGGCAATTTGTAGACATAGTTTTCTCGCCATCCTTTGATCCGTTCATCTCTGTAAAGCTTGACGGGGTGACGTTTCGGCTTCCCTGTTCGCCACACGGACTGAAGTATTTCCAAAAGGCCGAACTCAACAACGCCCGGGAATACACTGGTGACTCTTTTACCGATAAGATCACCTCTGGTCAGCTGCTCAATTCTTTCCGTAGCACGGTTTAAGTCATGGAAGATAAAATCTCCCCCGTTGTCTACTGCTTCGTAGATTACAACGCCACTGCTCATGTTCTCGAACAACTGGCGAAAACGCTCTTCGCTTTCCCGCAGCGCTTCCTCGGCCTTTTTGCAATCAGATTCAGCTTTCTCCAATTTCCGAACTCTCCGGGCCAATTCTTCATAGGTAGGCTTTTCAGACATGGGGACCTCCTGTGGTCCGCAAAAACATTACTTAGTGCCCGACCGAAAACCGTCTTTTACGCCGATATCTTCGTTGGACTCAAATTTTAATCCTCGAAATATCCCAATATATTCCTGCGGTTAAAATCTTTGCCCGCCTCGATTTCGACGAAAAATCCTAGTTTTGGTTCACACACTACTTAAATCCGAATTAGCCAAATCCATTGGGAACGTTCAAGAGTGTTCGCATGAGGGCAATTTAGATGATGGAATTGAATTTCAAAATAGCATTTGATCGCAAGGTTCTCTTCCCCGTATCGTTCCCTCCTTTTCCGGGAGTATTGCCGGGTCATGATCATTCAGGATATATTGATAAAAGTCCTGTGAGCCCAGCCCCAAGCACTGGATCGTTTTGATAAGCCCTCTGATTTCCCTTTTGATGCTTTCCTACCAATGCCATGTGCAGCGTTGCGACTCCGCCTCATCTCAGAGGGGATAACAAAGACCTGCCTCTTTGTAGTAAACCAAAGGGATCTTATCCATCCGGAAAAGCCCCTCAGTACCTTTTTTACTCTGTTTTATTCCAGCGGAGAAAACCTTGCTCTCCGAGCAAGGTCAGAGTTCATAGGCTTTGCCGTATGAACGACTCAATGTTACACCCAAGGCTGAGTTGCCCAACAACTTCAACCAAGGAGGT
>JAXHTA010000336.1:0-4546 GCA_034190285.1 Thermodesulfobacteriota bacterium
TAACCATGTTCCCCACATGCGTGGGGATGAACCGGCTAATTAACGTTGTGTTTTGATGTAATCCAGATGTTCCCCACATGCGTGGGGATGAACCGGTCGTAATGGAGATCCGATGCCTGATATCCAAATGTTCCCCACATGCGTGGGGATGAACCGCGCTATTTACGCTGGCCTCCTCGCCCTTCTTTATGTTCCCCACATGCGTGGGGATGAACCGGATCTCAGCTCTTTCTTTATCGTAAGCCTTAGATGTTCCCCACATGCGTGGGGATGAACCGTCGAAGTCCGGATGAATCCCCCCAGAGAAAATATGTCCCCCACATGCGTGGGGATGAACCGAAAACCCTGGGGTTATGGGCGGAAATAATGGACGGCTTGTGGGTAGCGGAAGATTTCTTTCGGGGGGGCATGTCCGGGGTCAAAAACCTGCGAAAGGGCCGATTGTTATATGGCAGATGAGACTACAGCCTCCGTGCGAGCTGCGTCGCCCGGCAACCGGTTGTTGGGGCACGGCCCAACCGACGCCATTGCAGTTAATATCATACACAACGCTTGGGGAATGTCAAGTGGGCGGAGCCGCAATACAGCTAAAAACCGATGATCAGGGCGTAAAAAGACTTGTAGGGGGTCTGCTGACACGACTGTCCAACCAAGAGCCGGCCATGAAGATCATCGGCAATATTGTCAGGACCTCCATTATCCGGAATTTTGAAGTAGGGGGGAGGCCACAAAAGTGGAAATCTCTGGACCCGAAAACAAAGAAGAGAAAAAAGAGCAACCACGTTCTAAGAGAGCGGGGGATGGCATGTTCCCCACATGCGTGGGGATGAACCGAGCATTGTAACCTGGATTCCCGAAGAATTGTAACGATGAAAAGGTAACAAGGTTTTGAAATTAAAGCAATAGATACGATTTCTCTTGCAATCAACCTCGTTACATTATATATTGTTGTAACGAGGAAGGGAGGAGTTGTATATATGGCTGCTATTGTGTTTCAGACTAATAAGAAAACCGGAGTCACCTATGCGTACGAGTCAATCTCATACTGGGATAGCGAAAAGAAACAGTCCAGAGCGAAGCGAAAATGCATTGGAAGAGTGGATCCTGAGACAAATAAGATCACCCCAACGCGCAAGAGGAAAAAATCGGTTGTTGCGATAAAGGCCAAGCGTGGACCAGTTCCGATCGCCTATACAGCCCGCAACTTCTATGGGGCCACTTACCTCTTCGATCATATAGGTAATGAAACCGGAGTAACAGAAGATTTAAAGGCCTGTTTCCCCGACAGCTATCGACAGATCCTGTCCATCGCATATTACCTGATCCTTGAAGACAGGAACGCGCTAAGTCGCTTCCCTCGATGGGCAAGTATTCATCGACATCCTTATGGCCAAACTATTTCGTCGCAAAGAAGCAGTGAGCTATTTGCTTCAATAACCGAGGAAGCACGGCAGCGATTCTTTCGCCTACAGGGCAGGCGCAAGACGGAAAAAGAATTTTTAGCCTATGACAGCACATCAATCTCGAGTTATTCGAAATGCCTCAGACAAGTTCGTTACGGCAAGAATAAGGATCATGAGCATTTGGCACAGATCAATCTGGCACTATTGTTCGGGCAACAGTCCTGCTTACCCTTTTATTACCGCAAATTGGCAGGCAACATTCCTGATGTTAAAACTTTGAGAAAGCTGTTGTCGGACATGAACACCCTTGGTTATGAAAGGATCAAGGTGGTTTTAGACCGAGGTTTTTACAGTGCCGCCAACATCAACGACCTGTACAAATATCATATCAAGTTCCTGGTCGCTGCCAAAATATCGTTGAAACTTGTCCAAACGAATCTCGATACCGTGCGGGATACGATGCGTAGCTGGACCCATTATAGTCAAGATTACCAACTATATGCCTATGCCATGCCGGTCACCTGGAATTATGTTCAGAAACGACCCTGCAAAGGAGATACTGTCAAAGGCAAACGGCGAATGTATCTCCATCTGTATTATTGTCCCGAACGCGACTTGGAGGATGAAAAAGCGTTCAATCACAGGCTGGCTGCCTGGCAGGCAGAATTGGAAACCGGGAAACGGAATCCGGATCACGAAAAGCAGTATGCCAAATACTTTGAGGTAAAAACAACGCCGGTCCGGGGTACTAAGGTTATTGCCAAAGAACATGCCCTGACAGAAACAAAACGCAACTACGGTTATTTTGTACTTTTAAGCAATGAGGTAAAGGATCCCCTAAAGGCACTGGAGATATACCGGAACAAGGATTTAGTTGAAAAGGCCTTTAATAATCTAAAGGAACGTCTGAATCTACGAAGGATGGCCGTTTCCTCGGAACATAGCCTGGAGGGCAAGCTCTTTGTGCAGTTCATTGCGCTCATCTATTTGTCCTATATCACCAGAAAAATGCAGCAGAATAAAATGTTCAAACACCATACAATGCAAGAAATTCTGGATGAGTTTGATGTTATTGAATGCTTTGAAGTGCCTCACCAACGGCTACAGGTTGGCGAAATAACAAAACGGCAATCAGATCTCTATACAAAATTGGAAATTGAGCCTCCCGCCTCGTTACAATAGCCCGGGAATTTAGGTTATATAATGCATTGAGGAATGATTAAAAAATGATCGGAAAATCGTATTTAAATAGCCATTATATCCGGAATAAGACACTACCATTGCCCAACGTTTTGTGGATTGAGCTAACTTCAAAATGCCCATTCCGGTGTGTTTTCTGTTCAAGGGAGCTGCTTCGGGGGGATGGCCAGCACATGCCATATCATCTCTTTGAAAAATTAATAGGAGAACTGGAAAAACCAAAGGTCCTGAGACTTAATTTCGCGGGGGAATCTATCCATTATCCTCACCTTATTGATGCAATAAGGCTTGCAAAATCAACAGGGGCAAATGTTGAAATTGTCACGACTTTTTCATCTGTTTCTGATGATCTGATTGAGAAGTTAATATTAAGTGGACTTGATCTTTTAACGATTTCGGTTCACACAATGGATGATGATGAATATCGAAGAATTTACCAGTTTAGTTCTCTTGAAAATTTAAGGTACAAGTTAGATTTGTTCTTAAAATTGAAGAAGCGTCTTAGAAAACAAACACCCGTTGTTGATGTTTCTTTTGTCGCCATGAAGGGAAATGTTGAACAGCTTCTAAATGTCGCTGAATTTGTAGAAGAAAATAACCTTGATGGAATTAATGTTCACCGGGTAATAAGAAGATCCCCCATTAAAATGAAATTCTCAGAAGAGCTTGTTGATAACAGATTACGGCCGGCCTTTAAAAAGCAATTGAAGTCAGTCATTGAGGAAACCAGACAGCGTTATCCGGGATTAAGAATAAGCTGCTCGAATAACGCGCTGGAAGAGAATACGGAAGTCTCAACAATACCCCAATTTCATTCAGGTGTTCTGCCTGAGGATGCAAAAATAAATACCTGTATTGAAAGCCCGTTTGAGACGGCTCATATCTGGTCAAATGGAGATGTTTTTCCATGCGGATGTGGTTCTGATGCCACAGATGTAATGGGGAATCTTTATTCTGCTTCGCTAAAGGAAATATGGATGGGGGATAAATACATGTCCTTCAGGAAAAATTATACCCATGGAAAAGCGAAAAATTGCAAAAACTGTTCCTGGAAAATGGCTTATATCCCTTCTCCTTTAAAGAGTCATATCTCTGGATTAAAGGAGGAAAACATGCAGTTATTGGCTGGATGGTATTTTGATGATGACAATGGGATTGTCTGGAGTCAGGCAGAGAGCATCCTGTTCCTTCGAAAGCAGGCAAAAAATCAATCTTTCATCATTTCAGGCATACTTCCGGCAGTTCCTTCTCCGTCATATAAAACAAATGCTTTAACTGTTTATTGTAACGACCAGTATTTGGGACATATAGAGAATGGTTCCAACTCGTTTTTTAGTTTTGAATCTGAATTTGATGTCAGCCATATCCGGTCGATGTTTTTGTATTTTAAGTTTATTGTAAAATATGATTACAAACCCTGTGATTTCCGTGAGACAGCAGATTCCAGGCTTCTTGGGTTTGCGCTAATGCGTGCCTATCTCAAAGACAAGAGAACAGTCACAAATAAGGCCGGATGGCTTAAAGAAAAAATATATAAGAGGATTGTGAAATGAAATTCCCATCATTCTCTAAGAAAAGTGATAATCTTCATAACACTGCTAATCTGAATTTTCTGGCAACAGATGTGGCCAGGGTCCTCTGGATCGAATTGACATCAACATGGCCTTTTAATTGTATTTTCTGCTCTAGAAAATCTACCCGGGGACATGGTGAGCATATGGATTTTGATATATTTTCATCCATTATAACCCAGGTTCCGGACTCAACCTGAAAAAAATTATAAATTCAAAGACTTGCCTATATTGATTCTGTGACTACACACATCTTAAACGCTTTGATTTTACTGGGATCGAGCGATATGTGACATTCCAATTCTTTCAAGGAGATTCCTAGTGCTTGCAGGCAGTTCTACTGTATCTTGAGTACTCTTCCCGGTGTTGCGA
>JAXHTA010000337.1:0-4533 GCA_034190285.1 Thermodesulfobacteriota bacterium
GCCTCAGGAAGTATTTCTCATCGAACAAGCTGAGACACCGGAATAGGTCATGGATGACCATCTGGTAATCCAACCGTGTGGGTTGACTCGACACTACCTCCCTTAAAAGGACATAGCTGCTCAGAACATCAGATGCGAGCTTTCTATCTTTCTCTGAGAGCCCTCTTTCACTCAGAATCCTGCTAATAACTCGTATCCTCTCATCAAGGACGTCTGTGGATACTAAGGACAGGGTCCTGACCTCGGGTTTAGGTTGCGGAACAACATGCCTGTCCGGAGCAGGGAGACATCCAAAGGCCGACAGGAAAAAAAAGACCAGAGTGATTATTGATTTTCTCATGTCTATTCTCACAATACCTCAATGACTGTGGATTGGACCCTCACCATATTCACCCGTAGAGATGGCATGCTGAGGGGGCTCAAAACGCCTTTTAAGTCCCCACGTATCCCCACGATCCTCTACATCAGTAAATATTGTGGGAAGGCTGGACGCCGGATCTACGTCCTTATCGGTCAGGCTTACAGGGAGACCGGACACTGGTGATACCGGGATGCTCTTAAGGCCTTCATGGCCCTGGTTGGTTGCCAACGGTTCGAATGCCAGACTTGCAGGAAAAAGGTTTTCTTTGTAGTCACGAGTGTTGACGATGGCATTGGCCGTGTCAATCCAGAGTGGAAGGCCTCCCGATGCACCATAGATAGCCACATGATTCCCTTTCATGGGTCGATTATCATCGTAACCCACATAACTGGCGATGATGAATCCTTCGTTGATATCAAGCCTGCCTGTCTTTGAGCTGCAACCCGGAATGAAACCTACAAAGCTGGAATTGGTGAATCGATTGGCTGTCCCTGTCTTACCGAAACAGGGGATGGGGACGCCGGAAACCTGGACCGCATTTTTTGTCTTGCGGCCTGTCCCCGATTGTACGACTTTTCTCAGTATCTCGGTCATTAATCCTGAGACCCTGCTGGATAAGATTCTCCTGGGGCTTGGTCTATACTCCCACAGGATTTCTCCCTCCCTGTCAACGATCTTTGTGATTATGGGCACGTTGGTAAGATCATCCTCTGGGGCCAGGGGATAGACTTGTCCCGTCATGATCGTCTGATAGGCCACTGCCGCCTCCAAGATGCTGATGGAATTTGGACCCAGAGGAAAGGAGAGCACCGGATCCAGCTTTGTGTAGATACCCATCTTTCTTGAAAGATATACCATGTAATGTAGGTTGACAAGCGTTCTGAAATCCCGAACTCTAAAAAGGAGTTCTGAGTCGTACCGTCTAAAAGAGGCCATCCGCCTGTAATTCTTCCTTATATTCTCTTGAAGCAGATCCATGATCTCAGAGGTGATCAAGCCGTCGATCCAGACTTTCTGTTTGGAACAAGACGCGAAGTTTTTCAGTGCCCACTCAGGGGTGAGCTTGATCAGGGGTGAGGCATATTGAGAAAAGGGGTCTTCTCCATATATTATCTTGTCCTGATCGGCCACACCCCGGACTCTGAAAAAATGGCGTAGACTTTCTGAGAGTCTTTTTCTTAGCTCCGGGGTTCTGTTTCGGGCGTATTCGTCAAGTGCTCGCTTGGCCTCTTCAAACTGCACCTTCATTTTGAGGTTAAGCTTATGAAGCCTTTTGAAGTCGAACCGCAAGACCTGCTGTTCCTCAGGCCCTTGGAGATCCAGTTCTTTGTCGTCTATACTGAAGCACAGGAGGCCTATGTTATTAAGCATTTCCTCATATCCTCCAAAAATAATGTCAGATTCAACTTCCTTTTTGGATTCTTCAAAGGCTGCTTCCATAAGCGCCTCTTTGTTAACAACTACGCCGTGTCGGTCCCTGATCCGCTTCTTGTAGAGTACATAAGACTCATCTTTCTTCCTCCCGAGCCCAACGAGATCCATGACCTTACGGAACTCACTCATATTCAGGTGCTCGGTAAGGTGGTAAAGCAGCCAGACTGTGGCCAGGTTCTCCGATTTGACACCGGCCCAGGCCATCGAGACCCAATGGCTCTGTGGGCTGTGATCGGGTCGAGGCAGATAAAAAGTATTCTCAAATCTGAATATTTGTCTCACGTTTTGCAGGGGGTCAAGGCTGTTCCACTTAAGCTGTAAGGCCGCCGTATAGACAATCGGCTTGAAGATAGAACCCAACTGTCTTTTTGCGTCAACAGCCCGATTGAAAAAACGGTTAAGAAAACCCCCGACCATGGCCTTTATCATGCCCTTTTGAACAACCACAATCCCACCCTCCAATTCAGGGATTCGGGAGAGCATAAGTTTAAAGTCACCTCCTTTGTTTGGGGATGCGACCATTTCGACCGGGACCAGATCTCCAACTTGCAGGTTTTTTAAGAAAATTGGAACGTGTTTTCTGTCAAATACGGCCCATTCTCCCTGTTTCCACTTCAGCCAGGCGTCGCCCATGGGTCTGATCCCTTCATAATCAATGATGCCCCCGCCGTGGTCCCAGGCTACGACCATGTGGCCTTCTTCTCTGTTTGTATCTATTTGCGTGATTCGCGATAGGAAAGGCAGGGTGCCTTCTGGTTTCTTGAGTCCTTTTTCAAGCAATTCCTGATATGTTTCAGTCATTTGACTGACATTGTAGCCGTTCAGTTTAACATCCATCAACGGCAGATGTTTCCGGAGGCTCAGCAAAGCAGCGTTCTGTATCTCCTGATTAATAGAGGTGAAGATACTGATTCCGGAGGTGGCCGCGTTATCCACGCCTTGCTCCTCAAGTACGGACTTGAAAAACTCGGATTCAAGTTGCTCACGAACATAGTCCAGAATCACATTCAGCCGGTAGGTGATCTTTCCTTCCCTAAACGGGACATCCCTTTTCTTTGCCTTCATATACTGGTTTTTGGTGATGAAGTTCGCCTTCAACATATTGGAGATCACGTAGTTCTTGCGCTCCTTTGCTCGTTGCCTGGCTATCTCTATCTCCACTTCACTCTTCTTAATGAATGGGTTATACCGGTTGGGGCCCTTGACCGACCCTGCAATAAAGGCAGCTTCCACCAAGTCGAGATCCCGTACCTCTTTGCCAAAATAGTATTGGGCAGCGATCCTGAGCCCCTTTCCATACCCGGTCACGAAAAATTGATTTGCATACATCTCAATGATCTCTTCTTTGGCATATTTCCTTTCAAGCAGAAATGCCTGTATGAGTTCCTTGAGCTTGGCCTTATAAGATCTTTTCTCTCGTCTGAATATACCTTTGGCGGTCTGCTGGGTAATAGTGCTGCCTCCCTGGACCACTCTTCCTGTCTTGAGGTTGGCCACAAAGGCCCTGAGCATTGCCTTGAGCTCAAAGCCCCTGTGATGAAAAAAATTGACGTCTTCCGCGGCTATCAGCGCCTTTATGAAAACCTTCGGAATATCTTCATAATAGATGTACTTGCGGTGCGTTTTGTCAAAGAAGACGCCAATGGGCGTTTTTTCGTCGTCATAGAAGACAGGACATTCTGAGGCAATGACGCTTTCAATAGCCCCTCTCTGGATGCGAGTGGCCGCATCAGCGGTTACCTTGTAGTAGATGTAGCCGAAGTAGAAAGAAGGCGAGAGTAGCAGAATAAATGCTATTAAAACAATAAGATATCTTCTCTTTTTAATCATCTACATTAGTTGATGGGGGGATTTACTGAAGCTAGTAGCTAAATGATTGAAAGGATTTCCTTGGTCTGAACTTCACGATCGCCAATCAACACAGCTCCCCGGAAAGGAGCTTCTCCCTCATGATCTCTTTCAGGTCAAGTCCTTTCATCTTCAGGCCTTTACGTCCATATTTCATATTGGCCTCGATGACGTACCATTTTCCGCCTGACATGATGAGATCCATACCCACATCATCAAATTTGCACTTCAGCGCCGATTCCCGGGCTATCTTGATTCCTTCCGGAGGGATGCCGTCAAAACTGGCCCTGCCCCCTTGGGAGAGATTGGTCCTGAAATTGCCCGGCCGGCTCACCCTCCAGTAAGCCAGGATAGGCTCATAGTTGATCAATAAGACACGCAAATCTCGCTCATGCGGAAGATTTTCCTGTATATAGGCAATCCTTGTAATCTTCAGATATTCTTCAAGTTCCTCTGGGTTATGGATTTTGAAAACGCCTCTACCGCAGGCCGAGCGTCTGGCCAATTTGCCTATGAATGGGAAGGCAAAATCCTTGAGTATGTCCTCGTGATGCAGACGGTAATAGATCCTTGTGCGCGGGTGAGGTATCCCGATCATACAAAACAATGTAGTCTGCTTGATCTTTTCGTCCGCATAGAGATGGGTTTCAAGGCTTGGAAAGATCCTTATTCCCATGGTTGTGAAGAACTGGGCGTAGTTGACCGTGGGAAAGAGGATGATCCCGGCGCCGAAGATCAAATCCCTTTCCCGAGGAGTATAGTCCAGAAAGTTTGGCTTGACCCCAAGGGTGATGACCTCTGGCACCCCACTGAGCGTGCTCCCAAGCGCAATGAACCTCCTACTTTCTGCAACCATACCTCGGATCCAATCAACTCCACCCGCACAGTCC
>JAXHTA010000338.1:0-4532 GCA_034190285.1 Thermodesulfobacteriota bacterium
GATATTACAGGGATGCAAAGGCCTGTGAGATATATGAAGGGACCTCGGAGATACAGCGCGTAGTAATTGCTCGGAGTTTGATTAGGTGATGATGTCGTTGTATTATATACTCTCTATACAGGAAAGACGGTGGACCTTGGGCATGATGAGGAAACACCAAGAGCGAGAAATTCAGTTGAGCACAAAGGATACTAAGGATACTTATGAATATCGTCGTTTGCATGAAACAGGTTCCTGATGCGCCAAGCATTCGAATTGATCGGCAGAGAATGACCGTCATACGCGAGGGAGTGGATAGCATTATCAATCCTCTGGATTATGTCGCCCTTGAAGCTGCCCTGGATTTGAGTAAAAGAGAAGGAGGCAACGTTACCGTCATTACGATGGGTCCACCACAGAGCGAGGAGGCCCTTAGGGAGGCGCTGGCAGTTGGGGCAGACCGGTCTGTTCTGCTCACAGACCCTGCATTTGCAGGAAGCGACACCCTGGCCACGTCCCACGTGCTTGCCAGGGCGATCTCCAGGCTTGATCCTTTTCCGGACCTGGTGCTGTGCGGTACGCAGACAATTGACAGCGATACGGGCCACGTTGGACCTCAAATCGCTGAAGAACTCGATCTTCCCCAGGTTGGCGGTGTTAATGAGATTCATCTGGAAGACAACTCACTGGTGGTAAAAAGATTGAGCGATGGTTTTCTGGATACCATAAAGGTCGATCTGCCGGCCCTGTTGACCGTGACCCATGGGCTTTGCCCTGTAAGGGATATACCTCTCGGCGCGCTGGAGATTGCCTTTTCCCGGGAGGATGTCGTCACATGGGGCGCTGACGACCTGAAATTGAACAAGGAGGAAGTCGGATTTGAGGGTTCTGTCAGCCGGGTCTGGAAGCTTAGGCCACCACCGCCCAAGAGAAAAGGTGAGCTTGTAACCGGTTCTCCACAGACCTTGCTTGACAGTCTGATCCGTAAACTCGAAGCATTGAGCGTTTTGGATGAAGAAGATGTCAGGAGAGAATAGAGACTTTGATGGTGTTTGGGTACTTGGGGATTACAGAAATTATTTTCAGAACCGGGTAACCCTGCAACTTATTTCAAAAGGGAAGGCCCTGGCACAGAAACTCAACACCAAGGTGTCGGTGATTGTCTTGGGCGAACAGGTACACCAGTATGCTATGGAATATGTGGCCCATGGCGCCGACGTAATAATAGTAGCTGAGCATCCGGAGCTGAGAGAGTATCAGGTTGAGACATACACTGCTCTCTTGGCGCGATGGGTGGAGGACTTTAAGCCGGAAGTTTTCCTCGCTGGCGCTACTTCTTTTGGCCGGGAGCTCTTCCCAAGATTAGCCAAGAGGCTGCAAACAGGGTTGAGCGCCGATTGCGTGGCCTTGGATGTGGATTCAGAGACTGGTCTACTTGTACAGACAACCCCTGCCTTCGGAGGTGAACTTCTCGCGGATGTTGTAACGCCTAATCGTCAGCCCCAGATGGCAACAGTGCATCCCGGCGTCTTTCATGAACGGCCCCACGATCCGGAAGCCGTCGGTCGTATCATATACCCGGAGCTTGATGTTCTCCCTGAGGAGCGCGTGAGGCTCTTGAGGAGTCGACGCCAGCAGACGCGCAGCATTAACCTTGAAGATGCCCAAGTCGTCGTTGTTGGGGGCAGGGGCCTCGGTTCAAAGGAGCAGTTCGGCCTTCTCTTTGAACTGGCAGAGCTTTTGGAGGGTGAGGTCGGGGCCACTCGGCCCGCTATTCTGCCGGAATGGGCCGAAGAGGACAGGCTGTTGGGGCAAACGGGAAAGAGCGTCAAGCCAAAGCTCCTTATTTCTATAGGAACTTCGGGTGCCTTGCAGTACACAACCGGTATCCAGGGTGCCGAAACCATTATTGCTATCAACCGAGACCCCAATGCCCCTATTTTCAAAATGGCCGACCTGGGGTTGGTGGGAGACGCAACCATCCTGTTGCCTATGCTGCTGGAAGCACTTCGCAAGAGACTGTAACCTTTTAATATCATCAGGGGATTATGCTTAAATTCAGGGAAAGCCATATCAGCGCTCACCACAATTATCTTGTCAACGATATGCTGGCGGCCGGATTCCTTTTGGGTGATCCGGATTCTCCAAAGACCTTCTATTTTTTGTCCGATATAGTACCGCCTGGCGAAAGCACGCCTCGAATCTCTGCCCGGGCATTCGATGAACATGGCCTGTTGCTTTTTGAATTGACTTCGAATGTTATGGGCAAGAACCCGTGTGAGTGCGCTTCCCAGTCTATTCCAGGGGGGGTCCGCATCCTGGATTCGTCCGGCAAGGCCCTGTTGGAGGTACGGACCGAAGAATTCACCAATGGCTATCTGACTCGCTTAAAGGCCAGGCTGTTCGACGAACACGGAAACCTGCGAATAGGGGATCAGGGAGAGAGCATACAAGTCTATGGGGAAGCGGATATGGCCTATATCTCGCCTCCCCCGGCGGGGGGAACGGAAGGCAATGCGGATCATGAGCAAAGGCGCTAGACAGGCCCCGGTGGCGAAAAGAACAATTGACAATGCGGGAAACGTAAACTATATGTTTCAACAAAACCGATTTTGTGATCCGCAGGCACGGGCAGGTCAAGCTATTTTCAACAATGGGGAGGGTATGGATTATGCCGAAGGTAGAATTCGAAGGTAACACTTTTAGTGTAGATGAAGACGGCTTCATTGATGACTTCAACAACTGGAACGAGGCATGGATGAGATACGTCAAGACTACGGAAGGGATTGAAGAATTGACAGATGAGCACATGAAAGTCATCGATGTACTCCAGGATTATTACAAGAAGAACGGGATCGCCCCGATGGTTAGGATCCTCTCGAAGGTCACTGGATTCAAGCTGAAGTACATCTACGAATTATTCCCTTCCGGCCCCGGTAAAGGCGCCTGTAAGATGGCGGGACTGCCGAAACCAACAGGGTGCGTATGATTTTGTGTGACACTTGAGGTAGACTATGAATCAACAAGAAATACCCACATGCCAATACTGTCAGGGGAAGATGAAGAAGTGGGCTCCCCCGAGCGACTCCACATGGGGCGCGGCCGTTCAGTGGGTGTGTTTCAACGATGAATGCCCTTATTTTGTGCGGGGTTGGGACCACATTATGAAGACACAGGATGTGAAGGCGTCCTACAGGCTCCGCTATGACCCGGAGAGCGGATACAGGGGACCGTTGCCGTGTTGGTCCAATGATGCCCATAAGGACCGGGTTATTGACGATTAAATGCAGAAACCAGGACGAAACGCCCCCTGCCCTTGTGGTAGCGGCAAGAAATTCAAAAACTGCCACCTCGGGAGAGAAGATGACATCTTCGTTGACGGGATGGGCGAGGTCTCAGTCGAGATGAGCGCGAGGATTACGAGTCTGAATCCAGTCGGCTACGGCCGCTCAAGGGAGATGGTAGATGCCCTTGACATCAAGAAATTGACCGGAAGTGATGCAGGCATAAGATTCATTGATCTGGGAGAATACAATGAATTGAATTTGTTCGGTCGCCGGCCATCCGGGAAAGGAAAGGAGGCCACAGGCGGGGTAGTTGTTAACGTCTTAAAGACCGGGAAGAGCGACCCGAACAATGTGTATGTGGCTATATCGCCCGGAATTGGTGACGGCACTCTGGCGCACCAGTTGGCACACGCCCTAAATCATCTGGGGGGGTCAAGATTGATGCCTGGAATTGCAAGGCCATTGAGTCTTGACCTGGGGATTCCGGTCGAGCATCTTGAACATCCCCATGAATTCTGCCACTGGCTTACCTACCTTCAGAAAAAGTTCAATGTCCGGCTCGACGCCGATGATACAATTATTTGTTTTCTCTATGAAAACGGGATGCTCGTCAAGGAAGCAGACATAGAAAAACAGGATCGGCTTATCCTGAAATTGCAGTCAGACCGCATATTGAAGTTCCTCAGCGAAAGGAGCGCGGAAATTGATTCGCTCATCTGTGAGCTTCCCGGATATATCGGATCGAGGGTTGGAAGGGATGAAGCATAGAGTGTAATGCCAAGGCCCCCTTCGTTTTTTGTTTATTCCCCCCGCCCCCCGGAGGGCAAAGAGCAAAAGGCTCATGTCCTCTTTCATGACAAGGAACCCGGATGGCTGGCAGTCAACGATACGGGGCTTGAAGTCGCCAAGCGCCTCGACATCGGTGAGTCAATTGCTGATGCGGCCCGATACATGGCTACCAGATATAATATATCTGCCGAAGTAGCCGAGCGGGATGTTCGATACGTCTTTGAGCAACTGAAACTGCATCGCTTATTAGATAGCGGCGCAAAGTACCCTAATGCCAGATCCCCTTCATTGGACTCTGCCTTTCTCCACCTTACCAGCCGCTGCAACCTTTTCTGCCCTCACTGTTATTCTGCATCCAAATACAAGAACGCCGAAAAGGACCTCCCGACCTCAGTGGTGCTCCGAGCAGTTGATGAATTGGCGGATAATGGAGCGCGCGACGTCACGTTCAGCGGGGGTGAGCCCCTGCTGCACCCT
>JAXHTA010000339.1:0-4508 GCA_034190285.1 Thermodesulfobacteriota bacterium
GTCATGTAGTTAAGGACAGGATGGAAATATCAGGTGCACGCTGGGGTATTGATGGAGCTGAATCAATATTAAAGCTGCGCGCCATATCAAAAAGTAACGATTGGGATGAATATTGGGAATTTCATACAAGACACTTGTCATTCGGCTTTTAAATTTCCACTTTGTGTAATTTCTAAATTTTCGTACACAGCAGGGTCCAACCCCAGATGCCTTAATATATTTGTTTGCAATTGAGACAGGGGTGGTAAATGCCTTAGCACATTGTCTCCCATGTCGAAAATCGTTAGTGTGATCTTTGAAAAAGCTTTTAGAAGCCTTTCACAAGTAGGTATATCAGTTGCCTTTTTCGGGTTTTCCAGGTGCAGTCCAACTAACTTTTCACCACTGGTTTTTAAAGAACGCCGAACAACAAACTCAACCAGTGTATATACCCTCACCCCCAGAGTCAGGAAGTGAGTCATTCCCTTAGTCTGATCGTCCCTTTTTACATAGAACGGCGCTATATTCAGTCGACTCTTCAGTCGGTTGAATATACGTTCAACACTATATTGTTGCCGGTAAGATTTAACAACACCGATAAAGTCAAGACGCTCTTTTGGTACATCTGTTACATAGGCTTTCCACCCATACGTCTTTATCGCCTCGTTTATCTTTTCTTCATTTCTGATGACCTTTGTGACTTGATAGCGTATCTTTTCTTCTACTTTCTTTTCTCTCTTATCACTGCCCCTGCCTCTTCCAATATATTTTTCCTCGGTCTTCACCTCTTTCTCATACTCATAAGTGAGGAATCCCTCCACCTTGTGTTGCTTCAAGATCGTGTCGCCTTTCTCAAGCAATATGGCTTCTTCTGTTATCTGCCTCTTGCCCCGACCTCTTGGTGGTGTCAGCTTGTTTAGTTTCTCTTCTGCATTCTTCAGCCGTTTTTCCAACCCTTTTACTTTCTGTCTTTCGTGAGATGGAGATTTTACTATCAATACTCGTTCTTTCCAGCTTATCTCTTTTCCATCTTCTTCTCCTGTTTGATCAATCTCCAGTTCATAACCCTTTGCTTTGAGTTCTTCTTTCCCCTTTTTGTTTTTGACTGTGTACTTGATCAATTCGTCCCTGCTGTCTTTGTGTTTCCCCTCGTCTATCCATTCCTTCATTTTTTCCGGTGTCTTACCGGTATTCGGTAAAGGACATAAATAGTGCCCTTTAACCTTCTCACCTTTAATGTGAACTCGGTTCTCAAAGGAACTCAGCTTGCAGTCTCCAATATAGAGAACTCCTTCTTTGTTCAGGATGGAACTGATACGATCTATTACCGGCCCATATAATCCGTCATCAGCTTTCTCTCCTGAAACAACGTCAGTAGCTAGTGGCATTCCAAGAGGGTCAAGAGATCCTGTCATTATTTTTATCTGTGGTCTGTTGGGGTCATCCTTGCTGTGCCCAAATTGAAATATCCCATCCTCAACTGTCTCATGGTAACCCGATACTGTTGTTGCATCAACCCTGGATGTTTCATTCGGAAGATCATATGCTTCTATTGAATGCTCGCTGAGTTCCTTTTCTATTTCCTCCCAATTTTCTTTTTTACTCAAATAGGTAACGAGGTGAGTCAATCGGTCGTCTGCAAAATCAAGCTCGTGAATTTTCATCCCTGTTAATTCGCTTAATGTGTTCTGCATCCCGCGTATATATTCCTGTACTGATACTTTACGGTGGTCTCCCTCTGATAATATGTATGCCAGCCAGATAACTGCGGTATGTCCCCAACTTAATTCTCTTTGGTGTCTTTGGACTGAAATGTGTCTGTCAATTGCCTGTTGGATGCCCATCTTTTCCATTGCTGCTATCAGTAAGGGGATGTCATCTACTCGCTCTGTCTGAACCTTTAGCTCTCGATCCTCTTTTTTCTTTTTGGGTGGATATTCTATTTCGTTTGATAATCTCCTGCTGCTCTTTATCTTGCTATTCTTCTTTCCATCAGCTTTGCGTGCTTTTTTTCCGTTTCCACCACCAAGGGATTTTTTCCTTTTACCTCCACCATCTCCTAATCTGTTTCGCTCAGGCTTTGGTATTTGTTGACGGTTATCTTTCCGACCCGGAAGTCTGGATGATTTTGGACTTTGGCTGCTATTTTGACTTGTCGGCACTTTTGGGCTTATGGTGTTTGGCCCGCCTGTTTGTAGTGGTGACGCCTCGGCATTTGAAATATTAAAAATACAAAACAAAAAACCTATCGATATCAACCCGCATATCAATAACAAAGATCGATTCATCGCTAATCCCCCTTTTCTGGTAAAAAGTTACTTTTTAAGGAATTAGCATGACATTATCTGCTATTTATGTCAAGTTATATTTTGATGGCGTTACTTTGTTTTCTTGCCGAATATGAAAATTCGGGAATGTCATGTTTTAAAAAGCGAATGGCAAGGTATAACACTTTTAAAATGGGAATGCAAACATAATGTACCCTGTACCACGGTAAATTTGTTCTAATGGCGTAGGGCGCTAGCACATGAGTTTTGAGTCATCCGCAAGTAGTCAAAGACCAGGCGTACATTACGAGTGAGCTGTCGCATTTTTTGAGCGACGCTCCGCGTACCTTTGGACTTGATGACGCTCACGGCAAATCGGCGCAGGCGGGTAATATTTTCCGGGCCATGGCCGGTGCGTATACGGCTGCGGTCTTCATCATAGTTCCAATCTATAATATAATGGCAGCTGTTTTCAATGCACCAGTGACCACGGTTAGTGGTAAGAATCTTTTGAGGGTCGGCTTGCTCAGGAGTTCGGCTGGTGATGCCATAAGCGATATCACAGGAGTGTTCACCGCTTTTTTTATCTGTGGATTCCCGTTGGACGATAAAAGCTTGTCCGACGTGAGGAAAGTTCAAATAGTCATTAATTTCGGTTGTGGTCCATATTTTGCGGATTTCGATCCGGCCGTGGTCAGGAGGATCGCAAAGGACAAAATCAGGATCCCGCCGGTCTTTAAAATATAATGCGATGTCCTGGAAAAGACCTGGTTGGTTGTTTTTGACGGTGAAGTGGTAATGCGCTTTACGGTCCTGGACCAAATAGTCGGCGATCTTGCGTTGGGTCAAGAGGGCATCGGCGGTAATTTCTTTACCCTGAATATCGATGGCATCAAGGAGCGGGATGGCGGTTTTGATTTCATTGGTGCGTTTGACTTCTCCACTATCCTTTACAGGGAGAAACCCTACTTTTTTTGGGAGTAGCAGGCCTTGCTCTTATGACCGATTGCACTCATGATGTGAGTTTGATAGCCTTGATCATCGATGGCGTTGCACATCGTTTTTCCGTCAATGGCCAGACTTTCGTCCTTTTGACCATAGGCTTGGTTCCAGCGCTGTAGTGCACGGTCGAGATGCACGGGATCCACACGGATTAATACATCACGAATGATAGACATGCTCGGTACGATGTAGCGTCTGTTTTGATATCGGCATCCGAAACGTTCCCTGGCCTTTTGTCCAAGGCTTTTGGCCCAATCCGAGATGGCCAGGTAGCCGCGCATTCCACACAGGGTTGCCCCAGCGGCAATGGCTAAAACAGTGGAGAGTCGATGTCGTCGTCCTTGAGCACGGCGCGGATCAGGAATATCGCCGAAAAAGTCGGGCAAGGATTGCATCTGTTGAGCACTGAGCATAATTTTTGTCCCTCCTGTACGATAAGCTGTTTCTAGGATAGGCCGGGACAACAGTTCTTGGGCATTGGAAATTAACGGTTTTACAAAAACCATTTTCGGTGAGTCTGCCGTGGCGCTGTAACCTTGCCGAGTTCGACGAAAGCCCTTGGTATCGCCAACATATATCCAGTTGGCCGCTTTGTAGATGGTTCCCTGGAACCGTTGCGGGTCTACAAAGGTCTCAAGCAGCACAACCCGATGACCGAAAACCACTTGCCAGTCATCCGGAAGTCTCTTTTGGCATACTGATAGAATGCGGGAGGCTAAATTCGGAAAATGCCAGTCGGGCAGGATCAGAAAACGGCTGTTATTGGTCAGCAGTTTTAACCGATCGAATTGATGGCGAAAGTCCCATCCGATCCACCGATCCCTTGGTGAACACTTTAAGGCTGGAGCTGAAAAACTCAGAAGAGCGACCCATTGATCAGCAAAGGTGGCGACATACCATAAAGTCTCGCTGATCTTGGGCAAGGCACCCAGGTAATGATGCTCCTGCATCAGTTGCTGAAAACACTGCTGTTCATGAGGACAGACGGGCCGGACAAGGACTTCTGATAGGTTTAACACTGTTACCCCCGGGATGAATTGTCATATGGCTGCTAATATACCTCATCCGGAGGTGTTTGACCAGAACTTTCTTCAACTAGTTGATATTATTTCCTAGATGGGATAGAACAAAAACACCCTGGGAGGTGATTTTTAATGCGAAGTGCTCTTGAGACCACGGACATCTTCCGTGGGGCGTTTTTCCTGTGCAATGGGGGGATGATCTCCGAGGTCAGGTTCGATGAGAACAATCGCAGGATCG
>JAXHTA010000034.1:0-14720 GCA_034190285.1 Thermodesulfobacteriota bacterium
CTAAATTCGTACGGATATTTTCACAAACCGGCAACATGAAACTTGCATTCCCATTTCAAATGTGCTTGACTTCTTCAGCCTTTCATTACGTTCCTTTTTGCCCTAAGGATCTTTCCTTGGAGGAGCGTACAGTAGACTAGCGCCTGGAACGCTACAACGTTGTCAATTCCCACCGGTAGAACCGGTGGATTATCATGGAGGAATGACCAGTGAGTGAAAAGCAATGGGACAGACCACCGGCAATGCAGATTGATCCTCAAGAAACCTGCCGGGTAAGGATTGAAACAAACAGGGGCGGCATCGAGTTGGAGCTCTACCCGAAATATGCGCCCAAAACCGTCAACAACTTTGTCTTTCTCGCCCAAGAGGGCTTCTATAACGGATTAGTTTTCCACCGGGTGATAAGAGACTTTATGATCCAGGGGGGAGACCCTACTGGTACGGGCAGAGGGGGACCAGGCTATAAGTTTGAAGATGAACTTGCGCAGAATCCCCTGAGGCATGAGACAGGAGTTATCTCCATGGCGAACGCGGGACCAAACACGAATGGGAGCCAATTTTTCATCACGCATTCGCCGCAGCCGCACCTGGATGGTATGCACACGGTATTCGGCAAGGTGCTCGACGGACAAGAGGTTGTAAACACCATTCAGCAGGGGGATAAGATGTTGAAGGTAACAGTGGATGATGATGAAAGGAGCAGAACAGACTGACGTATGAAAATTGGATTGATTGGTTTGCCTGACTCGGGAAGAGCCACGATATCTGATGCCTTGACCAACCAGGAGGCCGGTATTACGCTGTATAGGGAGGCAACATCCTGAGTATCTGGCTCGATGTTTGAGGCCACGAATTTAGGGTTTTGTTATGCACTCATGCACTACGGCCCTCCGCGTCAAACCTCCGATTCTTGGCCAATTAGTAGTAAAATACCCTCTTGACAATAAAGCAGTTATACGCTATCTAAATCAGTGTCATTTGTTTGATATTGAGGGTCTTTGTCCCCACTACCTATTCGGATTCAAAAGGTATGACATTCAACCTTAACCCCAAAGTTGTATCAACCTCTGGTAAGGGTAGTACTTCAGCTCTTTGAAACAAACAGCCGTTGATTATTGACTTTCGGCGAGCTGTTTTGGCAAAGCCGCATAATGCATCATCATTTCACCAAACGCCAGATCGGCCTCAGAATCCAGCACAGGACAGCCCTAATGTACTGCCCCCCAAACTCTGGCCTTTTCTGCCTTCACGTTGTATTTCCAGCACATGACCCTATTCAACGTGGCAGGCGCCAGAATCCTATTCGCTGCCCAGAAAGGTTGACGCGTGCGGTGAAGAATTTGTGATGCGGCTTTGCCAAGATATCCACATCTCTGACACGCTTTTTTTTGCCCCTGAAAATGTCCTAATCTCCCTTGCTGACCCAACCTGAAGCGTTTTGATCTTAAACTCTATGAAACGTTAGGGTAAATTCTTGAAGGCAAAAAATCCCTGATACACAACTGCCTTAACGCCACATGCTCACACCGGGGGTCATGGCCGGGGAGTAAAAATCTAGCCTTTTGAAAATTAGGCGGTTTGACCCGTGGGGATCTCCTTTGACAAAGTCGCATAATAATTTTTTCATAGCTAGTGGCACGCCCCCTGGGTTATAAAATGGGAGTTGCCTTACACGTTACAGGGAGAAGGCCTTGGGGAGGTTGTCCTGTGAAGCTGTCCAGCGCTGGATTTCGTGGCCAGCCTGCCGTTTGATAAAGCAAGGATGTTTATGCGGCTTTGCCAAAAGAGACCCCCACGGCTCCGTAACCAGCTTACATTTGTTTCAAAGGGCTTAAAGTGTTACACCGGGAACAATCATAAGAATAGAAGATGATTCCAATTGTGAGCTGTTTTGATAATACAGGTGCAGGATTCGCTGCTCACGGTCATTCAATTCTCCAGTAGAAAAAGGTCGCAACTTAGAAAAAAATGAGCGTTTCAGATCAAATGATACATTATCCTGCTCCAGGAGCGCATATCTTGGCTTTTCGGGGAGATACCCAGTTATTCTCCCTCTGTCTTTCCGATGAGATAAATGGAACCGCATGGCTACGTACGAACATAGGGCAGGTCGAGACAAAAAATGAAGAAACAATCAGGCAAGTCCTTTATGACGAAACCAGATTGCACAGGGATTGGTTCGATATCCCTATGAAGCAGATTGATCGTCGGCGCTTTAACGTTACGGTTGCCCTTTGTGAAGTAGGTCATTTCGAGGCAAAATGTTTTTTCCTGCCTGACAATGAGTCGGATCCGGTCTGGCCCAAAGGGTCAAACGCTTCGATCAATGTAGAGCCCGCCGATACATGTTGTTCAAATATTGTATACAATGCATTCGTAAGGCAGTTTGGTCCCAACAAGAAAGCAAGATTTTCCGTGAGCCCTGCAGTGGAAGACTGTATGAGGTCGCTTGACAATGAAGGCTACACCGTCATTCCCCGGTCAGGGACCTTTAGAGACCTGATATCCGAACTCGATTTTATTATTGGTGAACTCGGATGCAGGATTATTCAGTTGCTTCCAGTTCATCCCACGCCGACAATCTATGCCAGGATGGGAAGGTTCGGGAGTCCTTATGCAGCCCTTAGCTTCACAACTGTTGACCCTGCGCTATCGGAATTTGATCCCAGAGCAACCCCCACCGAGCAGTTCAGAGAATTAGTTGACGCAATCCACGAACGCAATGCAAAGATTATTATTGACATTGCCATCAATCATACCGGATGGGCCGCCGAATTACACGACTCACATCCCGAATGGCTTGTGCGTGACACGGATGGTCGAATTGAGGCCCCGGGAGCATGGGGGGTTACCTGGGCCGATCTGACAAAACTCGAGTACAGCCACAAAGGCCTGTGGCAATATATGGCGGAAGTCTTTCTCCTGTGGTGCCGCAGAGGGGTTGACGGTTTTCGCTGCGATGCAGGATACATGATACCCGTTCCTGCATGGAAATACATAACAGCCGTCGTAAGAAGACAGTTCCCGGATACCATTTTTCTCCTCGAAGGTCTTGGTGGAAAGATCTCCGTCAGCCGCGATATTTTAAATATAGCCAACCTGAACTGGACATATTCCGAACTGTTCCAGAACTACGACCGCGCTCAGATCGAAGATTATTTGCCTGGGGCACTAAAAATCGCAAGTGAAGACGGGGTTATGATTCATTTCGCCGAGACTCACGACAACAATCGTCTTGCCGGACAATCAGAAACATATGCACGCATGCGAACGGCATTATCTGCCCTCTGTTCTCAACATGGAGGGTTTGGTTTTGCCAACGGTGTTGAGTGGTTCGCAACCGAAAAGATCAATGTCCACGATTCAAACTCCCTGAACTGGGGTTCTGAGAGGAACCAAGTTGAATTGATTCGGCGCCTCAATGTCCTGCTTAAAAACCATCCCGCTTTTCATGATTCAGTTGATATTTCCATGGTTGAAGAGGGGGAAGGGAATTTCATTGCTGTTCTGCGTTGTCACATACCATCCGGAAAGAGAGTCCTTGTAGTAGCGAACCTTGATGTTGAAATGGATTCTGCCGGATATTGGAATCCACGGGGCACGAAGATGTATGGTGGAGCATATATTGATCTGATCAGTGGAAACGAGATCACGGTTATTGAATCCGAAGGCATGTGTTCCTGCAAGTTAAATCCGGGTCAAGTCCTGTGTCTTTCAACTGATCGAGGTGAGTTCGAACAGCTAAACCTGTCAGCGCGACAGAATTCTGCGTTGCCTGGCAGATTGATTAGTCAGTGCCTGCGTGCAAAGGCCCTGGACGTACACAGGTTTTACAATGGTATAGATGTCCCTGACAATTTCGACCCTGACAGGGCGGCCATGGAACTGGCTAAAGATCCTGTGGAATTTTGTCGATATCTTAATACATTCAGTGAAGAGCCGAGAGTGATTACATGGCGATGGCCCAATGATCTAAAGAGGGAAGTAATGTTACCCCCCGGCCACTTTCTGCTGGTACGTTCAAGCTCATCATTTCGCGCCAAGATTGTGGATAAGGCCTTTGATAATGAAATTGTCCTTGCATGTGAAGAAGGCCTGCCGTGCAAGGACGAATCATACTGCGCGCTGTTTTCACCTCTGCCCTCTCCTGATAGCCCGCTTTCTCTTAACCTGAACTTGGCAGTATTCACGCCCGGACGCTGCGAACACGCAGATGCCCATCTTCTTTTCCTGCCAAAAGGTGAAGAGGCATATGTGAAAAGACGATTTTCCAGGACCGAACTACTGAGCCGTCCCCTGCTCCTGCTTGGTACAAATGGCCGTGGGGGAATGCTCCGAACTCACGTATCATTGGGTAGATTGAACAGCAAGTATGATGCCCTCCTCGCGGCAAATTTGAACCCGCATTATCCTGAAGATCGATGGATCATGTTAAGCCGGTGTCGCGCATGGATAGTATTCCAGGGATACTCAATGCAGATCAACGATGATTGTCTTGATTCATTCAGCTATGATGATAATTACCATGGTTACTGGAGATATCACATTCCCTGCGGGCAGGGTCAGCACATATTGCTGACGATTTCTATGAAGATGGTCCAGGATGAAAATGCAATAAGGATTTCATTTTACCGCCACAAAGCTGTCAAAACTAAGAGTCAATTGGCGGATTCAAAGGAGATTCGAATCATCCTTCGACCTGACGTGGAGGATAGAAACTTTCACGCAACCGTTAAGGCGTATACCGGTCCGGAAAAAACATGGCCTGAATCGGTTAATTGTCATGGGGACGGGTTTATCTTTGCACCGGCTGACGATCGTACTATACAGGTCAGGATGTCAAAAGGGACCTTTGTCTCCGAGCCCGAATGGCAGTACATGGTACATCACCCCACGGACGCGGAACGTGGAATGGACCCGAACTCCGATCTTTTCAGCCCCGGATATTTTTCCACACTGCTCAGAGGGGATGAAACCGTAAGTTTGCATGCGAGTGTTACGTGTTCAAAAAAGGACTTTCCTATCGAATGGCAGGAACCTCCCCATGATATAAAAAATCCGGATTTCGGGTTCAATGCAGACCCGAAACTTTATGAAGCCCTGGTGCCCGCAATAAAATCATTTGTTGTAAAGCGCGAAGAACTGCATACGGTGATTGCCGGATACCCGTGGTTCCTCGATTGGGGAAGAGATACCTTGATTTTTGTCCGCGGTTTGATTGCGGCGGGTAAGACGGAGACATCGAAGGCCATCCTCGAACAGTTCGGTCGATATGAAGACCACGGGACGATTCCGAACATGATAAGGGGAGATGATGCCCGCAACAGGGATACATCAGATGCGCCATTGTGGTTTTTTGTGGCCTGTTCCGATCTGATAAACGCTGAAAGGAACGAATCATTTCTTGATACGGATTGTTGGGGCCGTACAATCCGTAATGTTCTCATATCTATTGCGCGTTCCGTGATAGCCGGGACGCCCAATGGAATCCGAATGGATTCAGATTCCGGCCTGGTTTTCAGCCCGACACATTTTACGTGGATGGATACAAACCATCCCCTGGGAACTCCTCGGGAAGGGTATCCAATAGAAATACAGGCACTCTGGCATTTTGCACTATCTTTCCTCGCCCATATTGACGATGTGAAAAACAAGGATTTCTGGCATGATAAGGCATCACTTGTTCAGCAATCGATTTTGGATCTTTTTCTTTTAGAAAAACAGGGATTTCTGTCAGATTGCCTGCACGCACGACCTTATGAACCGGCAGTCAAGGCAGACCCGGACGATGCATTGAGACCAAATCAGCTTTTCGCCTTAACAATGGGCGCTATAGAGGACACGTCTGTTTGCCGCAAAATCGTGAGCGCGTGTGAAGAGCTTATCATTCCGGGCGCTATTCGCAGCCTGGCCGACCGTGATGTGTCTTACCCGCTTCCCGTCATCCATCACGGAGAGACTATTAACAATCCTAATAGTCCATACCATGGAATATACGCTGGCGATGAGGACACACACCGTAAACCTGCCTACCATAATGGCACGGCCTGGACCTGGGTATTTCCTTCATTCTGTGAGGCATGGGTCAGGGCCTATGGTAACGAAGGCAAGGAGACAGCGCTCGCATGGCTTGCGAGCAGCACAATGCATTTAAATAACGGATGTGCCGGGCACGTACCGGAAATTCTAGACGGTGACTACCCGCACATGCAACGCGGATGTGATGCCCAGGCATGGGGTGTCAGTGAGTTGCTACGCGTGTGGCTCGCCATTAAGGACAAGCCCTGATCAGGCTCTCTTAGAACGGTAACAATTCATTAATTGTTACATGGTTTTATTAATTCAAATACAAGGTTAAAAAATGAGCCATTTACAGATTTTTCAAGTCTTACCAAATCTTCCGGAACCCCTCGCCTTTCTCGAAGTATTGTCGCACAACACCTGGTGGTGCTGGCAACATAAGGCCATAGGACTCTTTCGTCGTATTGATCCTGAGTTGTGGAAAGAGTCAGGGAAAAATCCTATTGTTTTTTTGACCAATATCTCTCAAAGCCGCATGGAAGAGCTGTCCGAAGATGAAGGATTCCTTGCACAGTTGAAACAGGTGGAGTCTCATTATGAAGAACAGGTTAGGGCAAAGACAGAGAAAAACCAATCCCCATTTGAACTAGAGGGTCGGGTTGCCTATTTTTCTATGGAATATGGAATCCATGAAAGCATCCCCCTGTTTTCAGGGGGCCTCGGCGTACTGGCTGGTGACCACCTGAAGGCCGCGTCTGATATGAGGGCTCCAATTGTAGCTGTTGGGCTCCGCTATAGACACGGTTATTTCCATCAGTTTCTAAATCAGGATGGATGGCAGCAAGAGGATTATCCTGAGTCGGATATATTCTTCCTTCCCGTGGAAAGGGCTCAGGATAGTTCAGGAAACGATGTCCGTATATCAGTCACCGGACCGGACTGTGAAATCCATGCAATAGTCTGGAAGATCAATGTGGGCCTCACCCCGCTTTATCTCCTTGACACAGACCTCCCTGAAAACTCGTCGGAAGTTCGGGACATTACATCAACACTTTACAGTGGCGGCCAAAAAATGCGTCTGGCGCAGGAAGTGCTCCTTGGGATCGGAGGTGTCCGCGCCCTTTCCGCCATAGGGATTTATCCGACGGTATACCATATAAATGAAGGACATCCCGCCTTTGCCGGTCTGGAAAGGCTCTGTCAGATCATGTCGATCCACAATGTTGACCTCCAAACCGCCATGGAGATTATTCCGCGTACAACTGTCTTCACTACCCATACACCGGTTGCTGCCGGTCACGATGAATTCCCGGCTGAAATTGTAAGACCGTATATTCTTCCATTTGAGAAAACCTTGGGAGTCAAAACAGATGAAATACTTTCTTGGGGACAGCCAGATGGGGCAAACCCGGATGCTGACCTCTCCATGTTTGTTCTGGGTCTCCGAATGGCACAGTACTGCAACGGGGTGAGCCGGTTGCATGGAAATGTTGCGAGAAGAATGTGGGGCTATGTCTGGCCCGAAAGACCGGAGGATGAAATCCCCATCTCACATATAACTAACGGGGTGCATATCCCGTCCTGGATCTCAAGCGAAAATGCAGCGTTATTTGAAAGTCATTTCGGCCCTGAGTGGTCAAAACAGCCTCTGGATCCTGATATCATCAATAACATTGACCGCATATATGATGAGGAACTCTGGCGCGCCCATGAAACATGTCGTTCCCGTCTCGTTCGTACATGCAGAGAGTTAATGGGAAAACAGTATATGAGGCGCTATGCCTCCAAGGCCATGATGCAAGAAGTGGAATCAGTGCTGGACCACGATACGTTGACCATAGCGTTCGGCCGTCGTTTTGCATCCTACAAGAGAGCTAACCTTTTGTTCCACGATATCGAACGACTGAAGGCATTAATTGGCTCCGAGAAGCAACCTGTGCAGTTTATTTTTGCAGGAAAGGCACACCCTAAAGATGATGAAGGAAAAAGATTGATCCAGTATATTGTTCAGACTTCCCGCAGGCAGGCCTATCGGCACAGTATTATCTTCATTGAAGACTACGACATTAATATTGCCAGGTTCCTGATACAGGGTGCCGATGTATGGCTCAACAACCCCAGACGGCCTCTTGAGGCGTGCGGCACTTCCGGAATGAAAGCAGCTATTAACGGAGTGCTTAACTTGAGTATTCTAGATGGGTGGTGGAATGAAGCATACACCCCGGAGGCGGGCTGGCGGATCGGCAAAGGAGAAGAATACCATGATCCTTCCCATCAGGACAGCGTGGATAGTCAGGCCCTATATAATGTACTGGAAAACGATGTCATCCCCTGCTTCTATGAAAGGAGAAGCGGAGAAGCGCCTGCAAGGTGGATCAAGATGATGAAGAAGTCTATGGAAATATCCTTATGGAATTTTTCCAGCTGCAGAATGCTGACCGAGTACGGGGAGAAATTCTATTCTCCTGCAGACCGGCGTTTGCGTAATCTGATTGAAAATAATGCTGAGGAAGCCCGTAAGCTGGGCATTCAGCGTAAGCGTCTTCATGATCTTTGGAGCGCCGTCTGGATAGATGAACCCAAAAGAGAGGCCGATGGCCCGTCTCGTGTACAGGATAGATTTCGGCTGACATGCAAGGTGGATTTGGGGGAATTATCTCCTGATGAAGTTGACGTTGAGCTGTATTACGGACGCTTGAAGACTGTAGATTCTCTGGTTTCCAGCCAGATTGAACCCATGGTTGAAAAAAAAGCCCTGGGTAATGGACGATATCTATATGATTGCACAATAACCTGCGGCGACTCGGGTCGATATGGGTTTACCGCACGTGTAACACCCCGAGGAGATGATTTGATGAAGTTTGCCCCTGGACTTATTACCTGGTCAGAGTAATTATCAGGAGCATTTGGGAATGATAGAACACCCAAAAAACCCTCGGATTCTCATTGTAACGCCGGAAGTCACTTACCTGCCTGAAGGGATGGGTGATCCCGCAAGCGGGTTTTGCGCCAAGGCAGGAGGTCTCGCCGATGTATCGGCAGCCTTGATCAGCGCCCTGTTCAAACAGGGCGCTGATATTCATGTTGCCATTCCTGACTATCGTACCATATTTGGCGCACGTTTTGCGCCATACATATTAAAGGCACTGAAAACAATCAGACGTCGCATTCCCGACGAAAGGATTCATCTCGCTGAAGACAGAGCTTTTTTTTATCTGCGCAATGTCTACTCGAATTACGGGAGCGAAAATGCCAAGATCGCGCTTGCCTTCCAGAGAGAAACGATCAACAACATTGTTCCCTTTGTGCAACCGGACCTCATCCACTGCAACGACTGGATGACAGGACTGATTCCGGCCATGGCAAGGCAATTAAATATCCCATGTCTTTTCACAGTCCATAATATTTATACGGTTAAGGCCACCATGGCCTATATTGAAGACAGGGGGATTGACGCAGCATCATTCTGGCATCACCTTTTTTTCGAGCATGTGCCGGGGAGCTATGAGAATGCTCGGGAATCCAATAGTGTCGATTTTCTTGCAAGCGGCATCTTTGCCGCCCACTTTGTGAATACGGTAAGCCCGACATTTCTGAAGGAGATAGCTGATGGGAAACATACTTTTTTACACGAACACCTCCAGCGGGAATTGGCTAACAAGGTTAAGGCTGGATGTGCGGCTGGCATTCTGAATGCCCCGGATACTTCTTTTGATCCGTCGAAAGACAACTCCCTCACCTGCCAGTACGGCCCGGATGATCACGTTGAATATAAAAAGAAAAACAAGCTTTTTTTTCAGAAAACACTTGGGTTGCTTTGTAATGCCAGTGCCCCTTTGTTCTTTTGGCCCTCCCGGCTTGACAATATTCAAAAAGGCTGCCAGCTTCTCGCTGAGATCCTGTATGATGTTGTGTCAAAATACTGGAAGGAAAAGCTACAGATTGTCTTTGTGGCAGACGGAGAATTTCAGGTACCTTTTAAAGAGATCGTGCGCTTTCACAGGTTCTTTGATAGGGTGGCAATATGTGCCTTTGATGAACGCCTGGCCCGCCTGGCCTATGGAGCGGCAGATTTTGTGTTAATGCCATCGTTGTTTGAGCCTTGCGGCCTCCCTCAGATGATCGGGCCCATTTACGGAGCCCTGCCCGTAGTACATGATACCGGCGGAATCCACGACACGGTTGAGCACATGGATATAGAAAGGGAGACAGGTAACGGATTCTTATTTAAGCACTATGACTCGAATGGTCTTTTCTGGGCCATGGATCAGGCTATGGAGTTCTTCAAACGCCCCGCGAAAACGAAAGAGGCTCAAATTAGAAGAATTATGATCCAGAGCAAAGAGACTTTCAATCATTCGAATACTGCCCGACATTACATTGATCTCTATGAAAAAATGCTTCAGCGGCCACTCATAAACAGTGTCTGAAGGAAACAAGGGGCTTTTGTCAAGATCAAGGCGGGCTAATATATCTTATCGGTAAAATGTCTACATCGAGTCAAGACGATCTTTCTTCTGATTCAGCAGTTGCAGAAAATGCCCCCCTCCATGCCTTTCTGTCAGGAGACCCTTTTCTCCGGACATATAAAGAGGCTATTCACCGTCGAATGGCACGGATCAGAGAAAAAGAAAAAACTCTAACCGAAGGAAAAATCAGCCTTGCAGACTTCGCCTCCGGCCACGAATACTTTGGTTTGCATTTCCGCGACAACACATGGATATTTCGCGAATGGGCGCCGAATGCAACTGCGATTTATCTTATAAATGATGCAACAGGTTGGAAAGAAAATGATATTTTTTCCCTTACGCGTATCAATGAGGATGGAGTATGGGAAATCCGTATGCCTGAAAATTCTTTAAGACACCAGTCTCTATATCGACTTCGTATTCACTGGAACGATGGACAGGGTGACCGCATACCGGCGTATGCAAGACGTGTCGCACAGGATCACAAAACCCTAATCTTCAACGCCCAAGTGTGGCAGCCCCCAGAGCCATTTGAATGGAAGTACCCGAATTTCAGACGCCCGCCGGACCCTCCGTTTATATACGAAGCCCATATTGGAATGGCCCAGGAAGAAGAGAAGATTGGCACTTATAGGGAGTTCAAGACAAATATTCTCCGGCGCATTGTTGATGCGGGCTATAATACAATACAACTGATGGCGATTCCCGAACATCCCTATTATGGGTCTTTCGGATACCACGTCTCAAGCTTTTTCGCCGCGTCTTCGAGGTTCGGGACGCCTGAAGAGCTGAAAGAACTAATAGATTCAGCCCACGCCGCTGGGCTCTCAGTAATTATGGATCTGGTACATTCACACGCAGTCTCAAATGAAGTTGAGGGTCTAAGCCTATTTGACGGAACGCCCTACCAGTATTTTCACGAAGGACGACGCGGGCATCACTTGGCCTGGGGTTCCCGGTGCTTTGATTATGACAAGCCTCAGGTCCTTCATTTCCTTCTTTCCAACTGCCGTTTCTGGTTCGATGAATATCATGTTGACGGTTTTCGATTTGACGGTGTCACAAGTATGCTTTATCTAGACCACGGGCTCGAGAAGACATTCACTTCATACGACGACTATTTTGATGATAATGTGGATGAAGATGCCCTCACTTATCTGGCACTGGCCAACAAACTCGTCCACGATATTCGCCCCGATGCCGTTACTATCGCTGAGGACATCAGCGGTATGCCGGGACTGGCCGCCTCGAATAACAATGCCGGAATCAGCTTTGACTACCGTATGGCCATGGGTATCCCTGATCTCTGGATACGGATTCTAAAGGAAAAAAAGGATGAAGACTGGCCCATGAACCATCTTTGGTTTGAGTTGACTAACCGGCGTGCTGATGAAAAAACCATTGGCTATGCAGAGTCTCATGACCAGGCGCTTGTGGGCGACAAGACTCTTTTATTCAGACTCATTGATTCGGATATGTATTACGATATGTGCCTGTCCGATGAGAACATCAAGGTCGACCGGGGAATTGCCCTCCACAAGATGATACGGCTGATCACACTTGCGACTTCCGGTAATGGCTACCTAAATTTCATGGGTAATGAGTTCGGGCATCCTGATTGGATAGATTTCCCACGTGAAGGGAATGGATGGTCTTACAAATATGCAAGACGCCAATGGCACCTAGTAGATGATCGTGATCTGAAATATGGTTTACTTGCCCGTTTTGATCGTGACATGATCTCTCTGGCCAGGCGTTCTTGTATCCTGGAATCACCGGAAATCTCTCTGTTGTTCGAACACTCGGATGATAAGGTGACGGCATTTCAGCGCGCAGGTCTCATATTTGTATTCAATTTTCATCCCTCCTGTTCTTATTCTGATTACTGCATTAAGGCCCCACCCGGCAAGTATCAAATGATTATGGACACCGACGCACCGAAGTATGGTGGCCACGGTCGCTTGGTAAAGGACCAGCAGCACTTGACTTTTGTTGAAAACCTAAACGGACATGATCAAAATATGCTCAGTTTGTATCTCCCTACGCGAACGGCCATCGTACTGAGGTCCAATTATACGAACAGAGCATGATACAAAACAGGACGCCCATTAGAAAACCAGATTAGCTTTCGGATTTTCACCTTTCGCCAAGATTGACGGAAAAGACAGTTTTTGTTCGGCCGCGGACTATTCTGAGCAGACGCGTAAAGATAGAATATTGTTTCGAAACCAACCTCACGCCCCTCTGTGGCTGCACGGTTTGTCGACAATTCAGGCAATTTGCCCCCCGTTCACGTCTTTTCCTTGATCTTGTTAAAGACTCGATTGAGGTAGGTGGGCAGATTCACCACAAAAGGCATAATACCGAATGGCGCCCAGCAGCGCTTCATCCAGGCAGCATCTAAGGCACGAAACAGATCGACAATAAGGCTGATCGTTCCCATGACCAGAGCAATGTGTTGGCCTATTAGGGCAGACATTTCTGTATAGGAGTGTACGTCGGCAAGAATATCCAGTCCCTCTCCGAGCAAAAAATAGCAAAGGGACATGGGGATACCGCAAAAGACGGCATTACGTAGAGTGAGGAGATAGGGACGGTCGCCGATCCCGCGAATCTCGGCAAAAGTCAACTGATCCTGACGCGTGAGTGACCCGCCCACATAATACGTAAAAAGAAGGTCGGCTAGCCAGCTGATTCCCAAACGTGTCAGAAACCTTCTAAGCCTGTTCCCTTTTGACCAGACTGAATTGATGGTCTTACTTCCATCTGTTCCCCCGTATTCATGGTCTTCCGGCCGCATAAACCGATAGAAATGAAGGATCTGTCTTCCAATAATCCCGCTCTTCGAGATAAGACGATCTATGTCACGATGTGAGTCCAAAACGGCGGGGACATCCTTCATATTTTAGGTTAACATAAAATCAGGGAAATCGTAACACTTTGGCCCTTTGAAACAAACATTAGCTGGTTACTCATCCGTGTGGGTCTCTTTTGGCAAAGCCTCATATACTATCCACGTGGAATTGAAAGGCATATGGCCACTAAATCCAGAGCAGAACAGCCCCAGTTCAACTTTCACCCAGCCAAGGCCCAATTCCTCCGACTTAGAGCGCGTAGGGCGATCGATGTCGTCCCAGCCGGCCATATACGGTAGTAGAGTGCCTTTGCCGCCTCTACTTCTTCGGAAGTAATAGCCACGCCATTAGTCGCCACGCCTTCCAGAGGCGTCAGCAACTTAAGCGGGACTGTGTCCGCCTATGAGCTGATACCTTCGCTGGCATTTGAGGCACGAAGCAGATTCAACCGTCTTTCGCCTACTTCATCAGCTGTCAAAGACCGACATCCCAGCCGGTGCATTCACGAACCACGTCCACCATATGGCACAGGGGCCATCTACTACCTAAACCCTTTACATGATTATCAAGTCTGCTCATGGCTCACCTTGGAAGGTTGCAGTCGTCAAGGCACCCTCTTGAATTTACCGTCTATGATATCCCTATTTGCTCCACACCACAAACATGAGGCAAGAGCAGACTGGCCCCTTTATTTACCTTTGCATAGGGCTTCGGCAATTCATATGATCACAGTTTCTTTTTCTCGAACCAAACAAACACGAACAAGATACAGGCAACGAAAATGGGAATAACAATCCACCGTGAAACCCCGAGAACTTGAGGCAGCGTCAGCTTTCCGAAAGCGCCCCAGTTCAACACTGAACCCTTCATCACCGGATAGACTTCCGCATAGATTCCAGCCCCGAACAGCATCCCAAGGATCGCCCACGCAGCGTGATATCGTCCTTCACCCAATGCGCCGACTGATGTGCCGGGACAGTAACCTACAACAGCCCAACCGACACCAAACAAAAGGCCACCAATAAGATTAGCCGCTACATAGGTAGCCTTTATTTTCAAAACAACGACACCTGCGCCCAGGAGCAGGTTTATTCCGACCGTCCCTACAATGATGGCCGAGAGCATGAACTTTAAAATCGTCATGTCTTTCAGCAACATTGCTCCTACCTGTTTCTCGAAACGCAATACACGCCCTTGCTGCAAAAACACACCAAATGCTATGCCAGTAATCAACCCAAGAAATTGCTCGTTCATTCCATTACCCCCTGCCTGATTTGTAGAAAAAATGGGCAACGACTATGCCTGCTCCAAAGAAACCAGCCATGGCAATGAACCCACTTATGGATAACTGCATTAACCCGCTCATTCCATGTCC
>JAXHTA010000340.1:0-4499 GCA_034190285.1 Thermodesulfobacteriota bacterium
TGACGGAATTGCAGACGATAGCCCTGCAATTCCGTCAAATAATCCGCTTTCTTTGGCCTTCCTGTAACCGGTGGGGTCTTCCTGTCTGTATTGGTAAATCAAATAGTCGATTAATTGCCCGGGATTCAAGTGGTTATCGCGGACGTACTTGTACAGGTTCAGATCGGTATCGACTGCTATGGAGTCGGCAGAGAAATCACGAATATAATCTATCAGACCCAATCTCGAAAGTTTTTCAGGTTCTGTCGTTGCGCCTGGAGACCCATGGATCTTTTTATACACATAGAACATGTCCAGGGACTTATGTTCGAATAATCTCCTGAAATTCTGGTCAAAATCATCTTGGCCGGGGTATAAGGCAAGGTGCATCTCCAACCTTGGAAGCTCTATCGCCTCTTGAGGCATGTCAGGATCGAATTCTCTGACAGTCGCCAAGGCCTCCAGCAGGAATTTGTCAAACACATCAGACAGTTCGGCGGGATCCCATTCAGGTATATTCGGCCAGAGGACATTATCAATAAAATCATCAATGTAACGTATGGCAGAAACGGCAATAAAGGCGCCTTCAACAATGCTCGTATGGCCTTTTGTGTTTTTTCCTTTGCCGAGTATATACTCGCTTATTATCCTTTCCGTGTTACGGTAGAACGAGATCATCCTGTCCAAGGACGGCGGCCTGAACGATTTGATCAGTTGGGGAAAGTACCTTGCCATGATCCGGTCAAGGCTTTCCGTCATTTCAGTCGTGTCGATTTTATCGGCAACCTGTGTCTCCGGTCCCGCTTCTTGGGACTTCAGCCCGTATTTTATGTCCTGTTTGACAAATGTCTCCAACAGGGCGTCAAAATAATCCCTTCTACAGTCCAAGGTGTCCAATCTTCCGTTCTGTACAAAGGTCAGGTACCTGCATCCCCCGAAGCAGAGGGGTAAATACTCGCATTCGGAACATTCATCGTTTTTCCATATATTGATCTTATATAAAGAGGCATAATCTCTTGTGCCCTTCAGAATATCTCCTATGGAAAATTCCTGTCTGCCGATGAAGGCCGGGCACTTGTAGATTACACCATCGAAATTAACCACATAGGCATCCCTCTGCTCTACCATGCACCGCATAGGCCTCTGTTCCGGGGTCCTGTACCCCCTTTTCAATATCTCTTCCCTCAAAAACACTGAGGCCTCCAACAGCCAGGGCTCATTTGTGGACATGCAGCCGCCCACGTGGTCTGCGGCCGAGAGATCTCCCTCAGGGCGCTTCATCACGGGGTCGAACTTCACTACGGAGATCTTGTCGGGTCCAAGGCCCTCATCTACGAGATAGTCTAAGAGCAATGCGAATTGTCTATAGTTATTCCTCTCATAATTGCCCCCTATGCCCACCTTTACGACATCACAGGTCTCTTTGATATTCTTTATGAGGAGGTCAAAACTGCCGGCCCCAGATTTGAATGGCCTGCACCTGTCGTGTATCTCTGCCGGTCCGTCCAGGGTTATCTTGACGTTTTCGAGGCCCAGTCGGGCCAGGTCCTCTGCCGCCTGTCTGTCAAAGAAAGAGCCGTTGGTAATAAGGCCGAACCCGTAAGTGGCGCCCCTGTCCTCGGCAAATGACCTGAGATCCCGGGATATATGCTTGATAAGTCCGGCGCTCAAAAGGGGCTCTCCCCCGTAAAAATCTATAATGATGGCCTTTTTCTCCTCTGGGAAATTGGCCTTTATAAAATCTATGAGACGATCGGCCGTCTCACCTGACATGTAGAATTTGCCCTTCATATCTCCCTCGTAGCAGTAGACGCAGGAGAAGTTGCACTCAAGGTTAAGGACAACCGTTATGTTTAATCCGGGGCTTATCCTGTTGAGTTCGTCCGGGAGGTCACAAACGGCCAACTTCTCTTCCTCCCTGTCCGGCACTATCATCCCGAGCCTTACAAGCAGTGCCTCATCCGAAGGAGACATGGTCTTTGTTTCTAAGGATTGAAGGGTCTTTTTGGAAAGTAGGACCTTTGAGGCCTTTTTTGTAGAGAAGAGCAAGACCCGGTCGGGGCCGTGTTCAGAAGGGTATATCTTGAGGTAGCGGGAAAGTTGCATCAGTCACGAGAGAGTCCAAAGGGTAAAAAGGGGGGAGGTCTTCCCCCCCTCTTCTTAAAGGCCATCATCTAATGGCAGCGAATGCGCCGGAACAGCAAATTCCCTTCGGGTCTGCCATGGTATCCGTTTCAATGCCTTTATCCAGCACCACTATTTCTTCCTTCTCACTCCTTTTTTCGCTATCCATATTAAACCCTCATTATTCACAAAGGTTAGCATAAACCCTCCCAAAAAAAGGATATCGAAAGACATTGTGAAATGCAACACTAAAATCGGAGCCTCATGCCGGCCTCCAACCAGGTTTCAGGGTTTCTGCTGTCGATATAGGTGTATTGAGACCCGCTGAACAAATTGTGGGCCGTCAGGAACAGGTCTGCATCGGAGCCTTGCCTTGAGAGTATTTTTTTCCTGAGGTTGAGGTCCCAGATGAAATCGTCGTAGCTCGCACCCCAGGCCTTATCAAGGTCCCACCATACGTAATGGCCAAAGAGTTCGGCGGTAAAGGACTTGTTGTCATCATACCTGATGCCGATATTACACGAATAGATGTTGTCTGAGCCGTGCTCATTTGAGGGGCGCATGTGGGCGCAAGCATACCCGGCCGAGACAGTCATGTTATAGAAAGGCAGGGTCTCGGCCTCCAGCTCAAGACCATGGCGCGTAATTTCCCCATCATTTGCATATAGGTCATTGTAGCCCGGCGGCCCGGCCCCGTACAGGTCTTTTGTCAGGGTGTCGTCCACCTCGTGGCGGAACAAGGTCGCCTTGACCCAGAGATACGGAAGTGCCCTTGATTCCACGCCTGCCTGGCATGACCAGACCTCTTCGTGATCAAGTGACCGGTTCGGGTCCAAGAATAGTGCCCCGCCTGAGGTCCACGAGAGGGGGGGGATGGTGAATCCCCTTGCAGCAGAGGCCCTTATGAGTGAATCGTTGCCAAGTAGGCAGGTGACACCCAGACTCGGGCTGACAAATGAGCCGGTGATGCTGTTGTGATCATACCTGATGCCCGGTGTGACGGACCATCGGCCCAGGACAATGGTGTCGTTGGCGTAGACGGCCCACGTGTCCATGTCGGGATGTGAAGTAGACCTTGCGGGAGCACCTACCAATTGAAGAAACGCCCCGGCCTCAAGGACCTGATCCAGCTTGCCGTGATCAATATCCACCCCAAGTACGGCGGTGTGCTGGCCGTGATCAAAGACGAGCTTTCCGTGCCCCCCTGTTGTCTTTTCATCGTATTCGGTCTCCAAGTAGAGGACGCCAGGGGGCCCCTTTAGTCCCCATCCCAGGGAGTTATTTGTTAGAATGGATTTCTGTTTAAGATGATGAAGGGATAGGCTTAAGTTGAGTTCCCTGGTGAGGGGGGCGCTGAGGGAGGCCGTGGCAAAAAAGACGTGGCTTCCGGCTGATTGCCTTAAACCTTCGGTTATGAAATCTCCAAGGCCTATATCCGGCTGGGTGTACCCCATGCTCAGGTCAGCGGCCACATTGGTCGACAAGGGGATGTTAAACTTGGAATAGAGGCTGTATCCGTCAAATTCCCGGGAGGACCTCAGGCCGTCTGCATCCTGGCTTCCGGCAAACAGGTAATACCCCACGGAACCGGCCCTGCCCGCAAGGCCGGCCCTGTAGTCCTGGGTGTCCTCTTTGCCGTAAGAGGCGCTGATGGTGCCAGTGGGCCTTTCGGTCGTCCCCGCAGGCCTAGTTATGATGTTGACCACCCCGCCCAGGGCCGATCCCCATGCCGATGAGCCTGGCCCCTTAATGACCTCTATACGCTCTATTATACCCACTGGGATGGAATTGGTCTCGGCCCCGCCGCTGTTCAGAAAATTCCACGGGATCCCATCTGTCAGAACGAGGACGTGCCTTTCTTCGGAGCCCTGGGCCTGGATCAGAGAAGTCGCCCCAAAGTCCCGGTTGAAATTAATAAACAACCCCGGCACCCTGTCAAGGACCTCTGCCACGGTGTGGGCGTTCATATCCTCTATCTCTTTTGCGGTGATAACGGTGATGTTTTCCGCTACCTGGGAGATGGGCTTTGGGTGCCTGGTGGGCGATATAACCAGGTCCTCATCATTATAGAACATGCGGAGGACCTGCATCTCCTCTCCTGACTGGGCCCACGAGGTCAGGCACCGAAAAACCACGGCCAGGGCAATGCACAACACGAATATGACGGTCTTCAAAGGGCGGCTTTCCATGCAACTCACATTTTACCTGATTTCTTTAGTGTTTTACTGAGCAACTGATTTGTGATAATAGAATATCTCTTAATATGATTCAAGCCTAATATTATCTTAACGAATCAGGTACCCATTACCCTTTATCCCGACCCTCTTCGAGAGGGCCGAAAGACCCAGGGCATCGTGAAGAGAATATTTTTTGTTTTATTATTGTTATTTCTTGTC
>JAXHTA010000341.1:0-4495 GCA_034190285.1 Thermodesulfobacteriota bacterium
ACAGATCGGGAATAAGCCGATAGATATATCGCCTGTAATTCGGCGGTCCTTCCCAATAGTCATCAAAGCGATCCAGCGCAATATACTGATCAGACTTCCACTTTCGAAAAACAAATGGGCCGCAGCCTACTGGACGCCGGTTGAAACTGCTCCCACGCATGGAAACCTCCCCAGGATCTCTTCCCAGGCTGATGGCTTCATCTCTTAGTGCTTGATTATTCAAAAGATGCTCCGGAAGGATTCCCATGCCCCACGTCCCTAAGGCAGGGGAATAGAGCCTCTTATATACAATGCGAACAGTCAGGGGGTCCAGTACATCCACACGCTTGACCGGCTCATAGTCCGGAACGCGGGGAGAGAGGTTCTTGGGATCCATAATTGCTTCAAAAGTGAATTTCACATCTTCGGCGTCAAACAGATGACCGTCGTGAAACATCACATCAGGCCGCAAGTGAAACACCAGGATGGGATTGTGTTCTGTCGCAGGGAGAAACTTATCGGCATATTCGGCCTTTGTGTTTTCACTCATGGCCGGGCCTGATTTCGAATATCTGTTTTCGGATCCCGACTTTTCGGGAGGCTTAATATCTGCGTAACCAAGTTCCAGGAAGTCCATGGCAGGAAAAGAACGGAAGTAATCGGCGCCCAAAAGACGTGTCAGATTTTGAAAGAGATCTTGATCGACCCTGTTAAGAACCAGCTTTATCCTGGCCGGGGCCGTAATATGTACCTTAGAGCCTGTCTTTTTGTCTTGTTCATCAAATGACCTGGCCGGAATGACTGATATATCCCGGATATTATCCAGGGTGGCCCTGAGTTCAGGTCTCATGATGGAGCCGCTCGCCTTTGCCTTCCGTAGTAAGTCCGCCACCCCATTGGCATCGGATTTTCCAATCGAGGGGATAGGGGCATCTCCGTTCACATAAAAGAAGGCCTCTTCATGTATTACCCAAGAGCGGGCCAGCCTTCCTCTAAAACGGAGTTCTTCGTCCCGGTCAACAAGACCCTCGAATACCATGGAGTTGATAGCGCTGCTGGCAGTATCTGCTGAAAGGATGGGATTTAGGATGCTGGCATCGCCTATTGATGCCGTGATATATTCGTTAAGGCGATCCGGGTCGCCCCGTGTCTGTTGCTCATAAGTGGGCACCCAGAAATAGGATTGCAGCAGAAAAAGTATGAGCAGGACAGGGGCAAATATCAGGACCCGTTTGATTGCCATGAGGATAGTCGGGGGTCAGGTCCCCATCTCCCAGGAAGACAGATATTCTTCCTGTTCGGGTGTGAGCTTGTCTATCTCCACACCCATGGATTTCAATTTGAGCCTGGCGATCTCTTTGTCAATAGCCGGTGGAACAGGGTAGACCTTGTTCTGCAAACTTCCATGTTCTTTTGCCATATATTCCGCAGACAGGGCCTGGTTTGCGAAACTCATATCCATTACACTCGACGGATGCCCTTCGGCAGCGGCCAAGTTCACAAGCCGTCCCTCTCCGAGGACATAGATGCACCGGCCGTTGGCCAGGGCAAATTCTTCAACAAATTCCCTAATCCGTCTCCTTGAGGTGGAAGATTCTTCTAATCCTGGCAGGTCCAGTTCCACATCAAAATGACCCGAGTTGCTGACGATCGCGCCATGTTTCATGGCGAGGAAGTGTTCCTTTCTAATAACATTCTTGTCTCCCGTCAGGGTGCAGAAGAAATCTCCCAAGGGGGCTGCCACGGCAATAGGCATCACCTGAAAGCCGTCCATGACCGCTTCAAGGGCCCGCAAAGGATCTACTTCACATACTATCACGTGGGCGCCGTGGCCTTTGGCCCGCATGGCCACGCCCCTGCCGCACCAGCCGTAACCGCTTACGACAAAAGTGCTGCCGGCAAGGAGTCGGTTCGTGGCCCTTATAATGCCATCTACAGTGCTCTGGCCCGTTCCATATCGGTTGTCAAATAGATGTTTGGTATCCGCGTCGTTGACAGAGATTATGGGAAATTGCAGGACGCCGTCCTTCTCCATGCTCCTGAGTCGGATGACGCCAGTGGTTGTCTCCTCCGTTCCGCCGATCACGTTTGAGAGGAAGGCTCGGCCTTCTTCTTCGGATAGACCTTTCCCCCAGTCACTTACAGACGGTACCAGCTCATCCCATTTCTTGAGGGCAATAAAATGGATGGAACTGACCAGGTCGGCACCGTCGTCCATGGTCAGATGAGGCCTGTGTTTAAGGGCGGAAAGGATATGGCTGTAATACGTTGCGTGATCCTCTCCCTTGACCGCGAAGACAGGGATTTCATCGGCTACCATAGAAGCGGCCACGTCGTCCTGTGTGGAGAGGGGATTGGATGCGCATACGACAACATCAGCCCCCCCGGCCTTTAAGGTCCTGACCAGGCCTGCCGTCTCCGTAGTGACGTGCAGGCAGGCGGACAACCTTATTCCTTCAAGGGGTTTCTCTCTTGAAAAGCGGTCCTTGATCGTTGCCAGGACCGGCATGCTCATCCCTGCCCACTCTATCCTCAATTTTCCCTTTTCAGCCAGATTTATGTCGCTGATATCATAATCCATCATCTTCACTCCGTTTTGTTGGTTTCCCGGGTTTATTTCACCGCACGCTTGAGGGCCTCAACCATATCTGTCTTTTCCCAGGTAAATTCCGGGAGTTCTCTGCCAAAATGCCCATAATTGCTGGTTTTCTTATATATCGGTCTGAGGAGATCCAGACTTTCAATGATTGCGGCTGGCCTGAGATCAAACTCTTTTTTCACGATTTCGGTCAATTCCTGGCCAGGCAGGACCCCTGTACCATAGGTCCCCACCATGACAGAGACGGGGTCTGGCCGGCCGATGGTGTAGGCAATCTGAATTTCACATTTCTCTGCAAGCCCGGCAGCCACAATATTCTTGGCAATATAGCGGCACATGTATGAGGCGCTCCTGTCTACCTTGGAGGGATCTTTCCCTGAAAAAGCCCCGCCGCCGTGGTAGCCGAAGCCTCCGTAAGTGTCCATAATGATCTTGCGTCCGGTCAGACCGCAGTCCCCGAGGGGCCCGCCTATTACGAACCGACCCGTTGTGTTGATGAAATACTGGGTATCGTCATCCAGCATCTCTTCAGGGACTACATCTCTGATTACCTCTTCGATTATGGCCTCTCGAAGCGTGTCATAATCGACGTCAGGGTCATGCTGGGCGGCGATGACAGCAGTGTGGACCCTGAACGGTTTCCAATCCGCATATTCTACAGTCACCTGAGACTTGCCATCAGGTCTGAGCCAGGGGAGCTGACCGGATTTCCGCACGTGGGCCAACCTCCTGGTCAGTCCGTGGGCCAAGTAGATGGGCATGGGCATAAGTGTCCTGGTGTCCTTACATGCAAATCCAAACATCAGACCCTGATCTCCCGCACCCTGTTCTTTGAAAAGCCCTGCTCCCTCATTCACGCCTACGGCGATATCAGGGGACTGCTTGTCTATTGTTGACAGGACGGCACATGTCTCCCAGTCGAAGCCCATGGAAGAATTGCAGTACCCGATGTTCTTGATGGTTTCCCTTACGACTTCAGGAATGTCCACATAAGCCGTAGTCGTGATTTCACCGGCAACCATGGTCATGCCGGTGGTCACCAGGGTTTCGCAGGCTACACGAGATTTTCGGTCCTGCTCAAGGAGCTTATCCAGGATGTGGTCAGATATCTTGTCCGCGACCTTGTCTGGATGGCCCTCTGTGACCGATTCAGATGTGAATAGGAAGTTTGAAGCTTTCATGTTGATCTCCTTTCATACGGAAACATTAAGTATGGGTTCCTGCGAAACTCGTAACACATCGGTACTCTTAAGATGACGCCAGGCTATTTTGAGAGACCGCAAATCCCTGGCCCGTGACGTTTGAAAAGAGCTAAGGCGTTACCCGGTTGAGGTCTTGCGAAGTAAAACATTGTCGATTAGTCTGGTCTTGCCAACCCTAACACCCAGGGCCAGAAGGTTCTCGTCTCCGAGTGTCTCAATATCTTCAAGTGTTACCGGATCGCACAGTGTTGCGTAATCAATATCCGTGAATGGATGACTCCTTATCAGCGATTCGACCGCGTCTTTTATGACACCCGGGTCTCTTTCCCCTCCCTGGAACATTTGATCGGCCATATCCAGAGATTTTTTGATGCACAATGCGGATCTTCTTTCTTCAGGGCCCAGGTAACTGTTACGGGAACTCATTGCCAGCCCGTCCGGCTCCCTGACAATATGAACACCGATTATCTGGATGTCCATGTTAAGATCAGAGACCATGCGGCTTATAACGGTCAATTGCTGGTAGTCCTTCTGTCCAAAGACTGCCAGGTGCGGCTTCGTGATGTTGAACAGCTTGGCAACCACTGTGGTGACACCATCAAAGTGACCGGGTCTTGAAATACCGCACAGGTGCTGGGTGGCCCTCTCAACCTTCACCTTGGTTTGAAAGCCTTCCGGGTATAGCTCACGGACAGGCGGCATAAAAACCATATCC
>JAXHTA010000342.1:0-4477 GCA_034190285.1 Thermodesulfobacteriota bacterium
TCTCCTTGTATTGGGGTCAAATTGTGCATCAGACACCTGCCAAGGCGGTGTCAAACCAAGGGCCATTTGAAAAAGCTCTACGTCTCTCATAATGAAAACCGATTTATCATTCTTGCTGTAGCTAAATCAAGGCTTACCCACTCAGAATAGCGAGGAACCTCAATTTTGTATCGGTCCCTTTTTGTGACCTTTAAACATGTTGACGTGTTTATTGCCAAACACTTATTACGGTCTGATTACGATTGGATTAAGATGTGATGAAGATTGGGCCTTATAGACGCTCTGGGGGCAAATCCATATGCAACGTTGGCGTAGAGAAAAGGTAACTTCTCGAAGAGTCCGGGTATATTCTCCTATTCAGGTGGCCACGTTATATTCCCAGACTTTTTGAGTATTTGCAGGAAAGGGTCTGAACCGGTGTAATTGATAGAGTATTTTGTTCGTTTACTTGGAAAGGGCAGAAAGGATATATGCCGGAGGTAAGAATCTTATTGCAAGAGCCGTGCTGGTAACATTGCTTTACCGATTCTTGCAGCATCCTGTATATTAATCTTAACAGTCCCGGACCAGTGGAAATTCGTTCCGGCGGTCCAACGCATGTAGCCGAGTCACCGACTATAGAAGCCGGCATTCCCCCAACCATGTTTTTGGGAGAAAACAAGGGCATTATTGTGAGTTCAGGCCCGTAAACTACCCATGAATCTCGGCCCTTTCCAGATATCGGCTAATAGCCCCATCGTACTGGTGGGTCAAATTAAACACCTTTTTTGCCAGCCGAAACCGCGTCCCGAGTGTTGTTGCACCACCTGTTACCTCCATCTCTTTTACGACCGCTTCATAGTCGGAAGGGTCCACAATGACTGTGACATGCTTGAAGTTTTTGGCGGCGGATCGAAGCATGGAAGGCCCCCCGATGTCAATGTTCTCTATGGCCTCATCAAGCGTTACGCCTTGTTTGGCGACTGTTTTTTCAAACTGGTAGAGGTTGACGACGACCATGTCAATGGTCTTGATTCCGTGCTCTTTCATCATATTAATATGTTCCGGGTTGTCGCGAAGGCCCAAGAGACCTCCATGGACCCTTGGATGAAGGGTCTTTACTCGTCCGTCCATCATTTCAGGAAACCCGGTATAATCCGAGATATCAGTCACAGAGATTTCGCCTTCCCGGAGTGCTTTGGCAGTCCCTCCCGTGGAAAGAATCTGGACCCCGAATCTGGAAAGGGCCTCCGCAAAATTCACAATTCCGGTCTTGTCAGTCACACTGATAATGACGCGATCAATCTTACCCATTTGTTATCCTCCTGAGCGAAATCAAGTGTAATATCTGAATAAGCAAGTGTGTATCATAGTTTTTCCAAGTTTAACACATCCCGGCCAAGGACATGTGTGGCAACTCCTCCTCCAATCAAATAAGGCATAGAAATCAGGATTCTGTCGATAGCAGCAGCCGCCGCCGCCGGTGCCAGCGGAATTCCGAGAAACACCAATAACGAGCCCAGACTTACATCTCTTATTCCTAACCCCATGGGGACAAAGGAAACGACCCCAGCGAGGTAAGATAAGATCATTGCGGCCAGTAACGGCCCCGGAGGGGCATAATGACCCATGGCCTGCAACACCATTTCAAACCGTAATAGGGAAATGATATACGAGAACAGAATCAAGCCTGTGACAATCAAAAGCGGGCCATGCCTAGCATTGACCATTTGTCTTGCCGCATCTTGAAGGTGGTGAATAACATTTCCTTTGAGGCGGTGCCCAATAGTATATAGCAGGGCAAAAGAAAAAAGCAAAGCGATTACGATGGAACCTGTCAGCAGAGGTCCTTGAAAATATGCCATCCGTATATTCAGAGCCGGAGCCAGCCATAATAGGCCGGTAACAAGACAGGTTATTGCTGCACAACTGTAAGAAAGGGCCGTTTCAATTACAAGCCCACTCACCGAGGTTGCGTAGGGTATGCCCATAATTCTTCTCTGCAAGATAGCTCGAATCGGAATACCTGCCGGAAAAGGGACGGCAGAGTTTGCCGTTGTGGAGAACATCGTAATCCAGAGCAAAGGCATGTAATTGGACCTTTGATTCAGACTCTGGAAGACTATCATTATTGAGACCGGACCGAGAGCCTTCTGTACCAGTGCGAAACCTAAGGCCAAGGCTAGAAACCAGGGATGAAGAACGAAATCACTCTTTTCCTGCACAGATGAATATAAGTGATGGATAATGCCGACCACAACCAGCGCTGCGACAAGGGTCAGAATCCGGAGCAATGTTTGCTGACGTAATGTTGGCATATCAAGTCGTTCTCTTAAAAACCATTTACATTGCCGTGAAAAACCTAATCCTCGGGGTCAGATAAAAACTAAATCCCCTCTGGGGATGATCAAATCGGGGTCCTCTGGATCCGAATTCTTATTCGACTCTGTCTGCAATCGAAAAAAGCCAGTAGCCAAAACGTGATTTTAGAGGGATTTCTGGTAAACACTGCACTCTTAGGGGAAAGCAAAAGGACTCCCTGACTTCAAATCCCGCCAACTCAAAGAGCCGTGCCAGATTCCAGCAGTTAAATGATAACAAATGTTCCTGTTCGATTTCCACCTCTCGACCTATCATCAATCTGATCAATCGGACGAGCGAGTAATCATTTGGTACCGTAACAATTACCCGTTTGTCCGCAAGCATAGAGGCCTGTTTAATGGCGATAAGTGGATTTCCCAGATGTTCCAGTATCTCGCCCAGAACGACAGTGTCGAAAGCCCTGTCTTTGAATGGCAGGTCATAAGCGGAACACAGCAGATCTCCACCGGCTAAATCACAACCAACATATTTGTCCGGGGCGATGTATTGCATCAGCCCCTTTTTCCCGCATCCGATATCGAGGACAGAGTTGACACAATACGTTGATACTACCTTATATCTCCACCGGTCGATTCTTGTCATATATTGCTGAAGCATTACATGCTTGGTGGTTTCATTCTAAAATAGAAATCAGTTCCTCTAATTTCTGCAGCCACCAGGACCCGCACCATTTATGAGGCCAATTACTAATCCGAGCGTTTTAATTTAGACACTATAATTTATCAGGCCTTACGAATATTGCTTCTAAGGCAAATGGATGTCTAAATGATTATGGCCTCATTAGTAGATGCCAGCAGTCTATACTCATGTTCATAGACGTATGAACATAAAAGCATCGTCCGGTGTATGAAAAGTCCTGTCCGGTCCAGCGGATATTAGAACAGCTTTTTTCGATTCGATCTTTTCATAATAATACTCGGTGTCCCAGGGGTCTTTATAGTCTCCGGAAACAAGATCTACAGACTTCAGAGAGTCAGGCACAGTCCCATTCCAGTGCAACCCTGCAAATTGGATAATAGCATCAGAGAAAACCTTCATTTCATATTTCGTTATTACGCTAAGGGCCTTCCTGTAAAGCGGGGATTCCATCGCCAGGTTCACCAGTCGATCGCATCGATCGGAAAAAGATTTTTTGAGTTTCAGCTTTCGTGCAACCTCAAGCTCGGCCTGCAACTCTGGACTAATGTTTTCAAGAATAGGACGTCTGTAAGAAGGGGCGACCCGCAACCCCTGTCCTTTGCAGACATCCGCCCCCGCAATTGACGGATTTTTGGGTTGAAGGTTCACACTGCCGTCCAGGACTGCCACCTGGGTGATCTTTTCGGACGGGAGGTAGTTCACGGAGAACGTTGTGCCTTTAACAAAGACGGTAGCAGTCGGAGTGGTAATTTCATATTTTCCGTCTCCTTCTGAGGAGGCTGTCCCATGTCCCCCTGGCACTCTGCATAATAGCTTCCCGCGTCCAAGGGCGACATTGAAAAATCCATGTTTCGACCGCCCTTGTGTGAGCTTGACGAGGGACTTTTCACTGATTCGAAATGCCGCATCAACATTATCTTCTCTCATAATATCTAAAAACGCCCCGTTCTCCGTTTTCACAGAGGCGCCAATCGCAATCTTTGATCCTTCCATTAGAGGAATCCACTGAGACTTATTCCTATAGGCTTCAGATTGTTCGCCCAGAGAGTATCTGACTTTGTACTTCACTGCTGCCGATCCGCTTATATTGGTTACGACATAGTCATTTCCGCCAAAGGCTTTTTCAAAATGCAGGGAGGCGATGATAAAAAAGGGTAAGACGACAAAAAGTGTTAAACCTACAGATGTGTATACTATACTCTTGGGACTTTTCATGGCATTGCCTCAGCCAATACTTGAAAAGCATCAACAATCGATGCACATTCCATTCCAGAAACCTCTATAGATGCCTTCACGAACGCGTTAAAGGTTCTTCGGCTCTGACCGGACTCAGTGAGTGATTACACCAGAAAACTAAGATAAGTGTCAAGCCCCTCAACCTGGGTCTTCATTGACATTGTCGGCCTTAATCTCCTGAGGTTCTCCTTCATTGAAAGAATAAGGTCTCTTTGATTGAAGAGATTATAAAGCAGCTCAA
>JAXHTA010000343.1:0-4477 GCA_034190285.1 Thermodesulfobacteriota bacterium
CTTGGAGGTATCATCGTCACCAGATGTACATGATCAGGTTGAATACTCATCGCGATAATTTCAACCTCTTTTTGCTCAGAAAATGCTCTGGTACAATTACCTACTTCATCGCCAACATGTCCCGTTAGTATCCTATGACGGTATTTCGGAACCCAAACCATATGATATTGGCAATGCCAAATCATATGTGATATTTTCTGAATCGACTCATTGTTTTCTCCTTTAACTGGGATTTTGAGGACAACTCGGTGTATTGGAGTAGCAATGAGTCGTTCAAATGGCAAAGCCTTTGAACTCTGAACATGCCCAGGGGGCATGGATTTCAATGTTCAATTAAAGAATCTGAAGCTTTTATGATCTTGGCTCAGAAAGGAGTAGATATAGAAATGGAAAGGCATCATAAGTTTTCCATATGGTATGTCCTGATAGGTGTATGGGTTGTTCTCATTATTCAAAATTTACTGAGCACTTTCTTTGCAATCAAGACGATTCCCTACAGCCAGTTCCTGACATTTCTAAAAGAAAGCAGGGTCATGGAGGTAGCCATTACAGCAAACCAAATTCAGGGGAAGCTCAAGTCAGAGGGAGATACCAGGAATAAGGGAGAACGGTTTAAAACCGTAAGGGTTGACCCGGAAATATCCAAACTCCTCCAGCAGTATGATGTTAGTTTTAAGGGCGAAATTGAATCGACATTTCTCCGGGATCTCTTTTCCTGGATTTTTCCGTTTTTCCTTTTTTTCGGGATTTGGTATTTCTTTATCCAACGGATGGCTGGACAGCAGCCCGGGTTTATGACCCTGGGAAAAAATAAAGCCAGGATTTACATGGAAAGCGAACTAAACGTCTCTTTTGAAGATGTGGCCGGGGTGGATGAGGCAAAACATGAATTAGTGGAAGTGATCGAGTTTTTAAAAGAACCCAGCCGATTTACCCGGTTGGGCGGCAAGATGCCGAGGGGCATTTTGCTGATAGGGCCGCCGGGAACCGGCAAAACCTTGCTGGCCAAGGCTGTGGCCGGTGAGTCCGGCGTGCCTTTTTTCAGCTTGAGCGGATCAGAATTCGTAGAGATGTTCGTAGGGTTGGGAGCGGCCCGGGTGAGGGACCTTTTTGATCAGGCCAAGAAACAGGCGCCCTGCATAATTTTTATTGATGAACTGGATGCCTTGGGAAAGGCAAGAGGATTCGGGACTGTCGGTGGACACGATGAACGAGAACAGACTCTGAATCAACTCTTGGTCGAGATGGACGGCTTTGATCCAAACGCAGGGGTGATCCTCATGGCTGCCACAAACCGGCCAGAGATCCTTGATCCAGCTTTACTGAGACCGGGTCGCTTTGATCGACGAATTCTGGTGGATAGGCCCGACAAAAAAGGCCGGGGAGAGATTCTACGAGTCCATCTAAAGGATATCACGGTAGAAACAAGCCTGGATATAGAAAAACTGGCCAACATGACGACCGGCATGGTAGGCGCCGATCTTGCCAATTTGACCAATGAAGCGGCTCTTCTGGCAGTACGGGGCAACAAGAAGGGAGTGGGCATGGCCGAATTTGAGGAAGCAGTAGAAAGGGTAGTGGCAGGGCTGGAGAAAAAAATCGTCTGATCAATCCGAAAGAAAGGGAGACGATCGCATACCACGAATTAGGCCATGCCGTCGTTGCTTTGTCTTTACCTGGAACCGACCCGGTTCAAAAAATTTCTATCATCCCCCGCGGGATTTCAGCTCTGGGTTACACCATGCAAGTTCCCACAGAGGACCGTTTCCTGATGAAAAAAACAGAGCTGCTCAATAAAATTGCAACCCTTTTAGGAGGGCGGGCATCAGAAGAGACCATGTGCGGAGACATATCCACCGGCGCGCATAACGATCTGGCTAAAGCCACTGACATTGCCCGAAGTATGGTCAAGGAATACGGTATGAGCAGTAAGGTTGGACAGGTTTATTTTGCCCGCGAGAAAAGCAAGCGTTTTCTCGATATGGAATTCGGGGGTGCTGCGGAATACAGTGAGGCCACGTCTGAGATGATCGACAATGAAGTCAGAGAGATAATCAATGCACAGTACTCAAAGGCTCTGGAGATAATACGGGGCAATAAAGACATCCTTGAAAATGGCGTCACTATACTGCTCGAAAAGGAAAAGATTGAAGAGGACGAAATAAAGGCTCTTATGAGCCGCAGTAGCATGTGAATTTCAAACGCATACCAGCCGAAGCGATGCGGGCTGGGAAAAAGATGAGGTAGGGTAGAATAGTTAAAGAGCCTTAAGGCTGGGTAATTGTTAAGTGCCAAAACATGTGCCAACAGAACGAGCCGATTTCACCAAAGGGTGGTCTAAAGGAACAAGCCGAGGGCCTTCTGCAACCTCCGCTAAAGGAATGTCTATCACACGATTACCTTTAATTCCAACCATGTAGCCGAATTTTTTGTCAACAGCCATCTCGACAGCACGTGTCCCCAATTGAGTTGCCAGAACTCTGTCATAAGCACTTGGACTTCCTCCCCTCTGGAGATGGCCCATAACAACAGCTCGAGCTTCAAGTCCTGTTAAATTCTCAATTTGTTCACCAAGCATAAACCCAATGCCGCCTAATCGTACAGGCTCAGTTGCGTCTTCGACAATCTTTTTTATGACGACATCTCCTCCTTTAGGCCTTGCCCCCTCCGCCACAACGACAATGCTGAACCTTTTTCCTTTCTTACTTCTTTCTTTCACTTTATTAACGACTTCTTTGACATCATAAGGAATTTCAGGAATTAAGATAATATCACCTCCGCCCGCAATCCCTGCATATAAAGCAATCCACCCGGCAGTTCTCCCCATTACTTCCATAATCATAACTCGATGGTGAGATTGAGCTGTTGTGTGAATTCTATCAATCCCTTCGGCTACGATTTCCACAGCGGTATTAAATCCAAAGGCAATTTCTGTCCCTCTAATGTCATTATCAATGGTTTTGGGGATGCCAATTATAGGGATGCTGTCCTGCCTGAGTTTGTTGGCAATTTGAAGAGTCCCGTCACCACCAATGCATACTAAACAATCGATCCCCTCTCTTTTAGTGTTCTCAATCGCCTCTTTTGAAACATCTTGCGGAAGACGAGTCTTCTTTGAAATATATTTATAAGGATTTGCCTTGTTGGAAGTGCCAAGTATTGTACCGCCTAAGGTGAGAATGCCTGAAACATCATGATATTGAAGCGAGCGAAACTTATTCTTGATTAGGCCTTCATAGCCGTCTTCAAAACCTACAAGCTCCATATCATAATCAAGAATCGCCTTTTTCGTGACAGCCCGAATAACTGCATTTAACCCCGGGCAATCACCCCCTCCTGTTAATATCCCTATTTTCATAAGTTTTTTTGGTTCCTCGCTATTTCAAGTGGGTAAGCGTTGATTTACCGACAGGAAAAATGATATTTCGGTCTTCATTATGAGAGATATAGACCTTTTTCAAATGGCCTTTGGTTTGACACCGCCTTGGCAGATGTCTGATGCTCAATTTAACCCCAATACAAAGAGACTCGATATCAAGATCGATTTTCCCAGGTTAACTATTTTTATCTGCCCCAAGTGTGGGCAAACGGGTATAAAGGCATATGATACGCAGAAAAAGAGTTGGCGGCACCTCAATCTTTTTCAGCATGAAGCCTACCTGACAGACAGAGTACCGAAGATCGACTGCAACGATTGCGGAACACTGTTGGTTGATGTCACATGGGCCAGATCCGGCGGTGGTTTCACGTTGCTATTTGAAGCAATGATCTTGAGTTTGGCTAAATCTATGCCTGTTAAATCTATCGGTGAGTTCGTCAATGAACATGACACTCGTTGATGGCGTATCCTGCATCACTACGTTTATGAAGCCATGGCCCACGCTGATTATTACGATATCCGTAATGTAGGCATGGATGAGACCTCCAGAAAACGCGGCCACAATTATGTGAGGTTATTTGTAGACCTCGACACACCTAGGGTTCTTTTTTCTTGCTACAGAGGGAAAAGATGCCTCTACTGTCGAACGTTTTAAACAAGATTTAACCGATCACAACGGAAACCCTGAGGCCATCGAAGAAATCTGCAGCGCCATGTCTCCATCATTCATTAGTGGCGTTGAGAAATATTTCCCTAACACTCATTTGACCTTTGACAAGTTCCATATCTTGAATGTTATCAGAGATATAATCAAAAGTTGTGTTTCAGAGGTTAGGTGTTGTATCCATCCGGGAAATGCTTAAAGTCCTGGAAAAACAAGAAACATTTAAGAAGAAAGGATACAGACACCATGACTAAGGATAGCGTAATTGAGTTTAAAAAGCCAGACGCATTTGTTGATGACCTTGTAAGCGATGTCTTACGCACAGGAGCCAGGAAATTGTTGGCCGAAGCCTTAGAAACAGAGGCATACTGTTCAAGAAAAAGATGGTTCCTCGCTGTTTTGAGTGGGTAAGCCTTGATTTACCTACAGCAAGA
>JAXHTA010000344.1:0-4436 GCA_034190285.1 Thermodesulfobacteriota bacterium
AAGAAAACACACGCTGAGTCTTATACTGGCTGCCTGCTTCTTGATCTCCTTTGTCGCAGTAAAGGAAGTAGGGGCCGCAGATGCCTTTGAAAAACTATTTACTGCAGAGGAAAGGACAAAAGCACCTACCATTGAGGATCTCACCAACGGCAAGGTCAAGGTTGGGGACCTGATTACAAAGGACAATGTGGATGCTGTAAAAGAGTATCTCATGGAAAGTGTCTATGTTTGTGTCAAGGAAGATGGAATGGTCTTAAAAATGGCGGAGAATCCAGCCCCAAAGGCCCTGATGCCCAGCTATTTTTGGAAAGCTACTGTTAGAAGCCTGTCAGAAGGAAAACCAGTCATGGATGAGAACGGGACTATCTATATGAAAGACGGCTCCTTCTGGACCGGAGGCCTCCCTTACCCTCACCCCACGACAGGTCTGGAAGTTATGGCCAACGTGAAATACGGTAGAGGCACTGACGATTTCTGGACCCCTCAATTTGGAATGATGTATGTCAATAAGGATGGGGTGAATTATAAGACCATTGGCCTTTCCGTAATCAGGATAGAATGTACCGGCCGGCTGAAGGTTCCTCCTCTGGGGACCATTCCTGGGCTGGAAGGTGAGCAGCAGAGAAGTATGCCTGTATTCCACAGTCCCCTGACGGTTAAGGGCCTGGGGTCTTTCTCCGTGAGGTATTATGATGAGTATAAGGATCCAGACACGGGATTCACCTACCTTCCCGCCTTCAAGCGAATCATTAGAACCAGCCAGACTACCTATCAGGATAATATGGCGGGGAGTGATATGACATGGGGCGATCCCAATGGTCTTCGGGAACCATTTGCCTATTACGATTTCAAACTCCTTGCGAAAAAACCCATGCTGATTCCAGCTTTTACCGGTATGGAGCCATCCGACATTCCTTTCTGCACACCTGCCGGAAAAGTCTCCCCGCGTTTAACATTTGACCACGGGAAGAGCTTTGTGCGGCTGAACTGGGCCATAGTGCCGGCAAATGTTGTAGAATGTATTCCGAAGATCAAGCATATTTACGGAAAAAGGGTCCTGTGCGTATTGGACCCCCCTTATTGGGCCCCGGCTCATACTATAATGGTGTCCAATCTATATGATAGGCAATTGAAACTGTGGAAGATGTACCTGGAAATGGGTGGAAACCTCACTTCTATTGACGGTGAGCCTTTCGCCCTCAGTTCCGGTTTCATGGCCCACAATGTGCAAACGGGCCATTCGACCTTAAATATGTTTGAAGAAAAGGTCAACACCGGCAAGGATGCGAGACGACTCACCTTGCAGTCCCTCTTAGAAGCTGGAAGATAATACACAGAAACTCATCGCGTATCATCAGTCTCAATTATGGTTTACCGGATTGAGACGCCGCCTACATGCAGCCAATTGTTGAACTGCGTGATTTCTGACCGTCACGCAAGCAAAAGGGAGAAGGAGATTACAGATGACTGAATTCGATTTGGTTCTATACGAAAAACATGAAGGAATTGCGACAATAACCTTTAACGATCCAAAGAAGAAGAACGCCGCCAGTGCCAGGCTTGTCTCTGGTTTTGTCAAGGCATTTGAGCAGGCCGAAGATGACGATGACGTTATGGTCACTATCTTGACCGGGGCCGGCGACGTATTCATGGCTGGCGCCGACCTGACGACGTTTCCAACAAATATAAAAGAGGGTCGAAAGTTCACTGATGACGGGAGCAGAAATATATTTAGAAGGCTTGAAACCTTTCCCAAGCCTGTCATTGCAGCCGTTAACGGTCCCTGCCTGGGTGGAGGTGTGGAGATCCCCTTATTCTGCGACATAACAGTCGCTTCTACCTTGGCGACCTTTGCCATACCGGAGGTTTCACTGGGCGTGATCCCAGGCTTTGCTGTTTTGCGTCTGCATCAACTTGTCGGCCGTCAAAAAGCAAAAGAACTTATTATGACTTGTGATGCGATAGACGCCGTCGAGGCATATAGAATAGGTCTAGTTAATAAAGTTGTTCCGCATTCTCATTTGATGGATGCCTGTCTTGAAATGGCCGGAAAGATTAAGACAAAGGCCCCGCTTGCAATACGGATGGTGAAGTCACTGGTCAACAGGGAACTCGGAGGGCCGGAGATTAATGCTATGATCAACGGAATTTCCCTGCTGTTCAATTCAGAGGATCTGAGTGAGGGAATGAGATCCTTTGCTGAGAGGAGGCCCCCGGTCTTCAAAGGCAAGTAATAGTTAAGGAGGCAGCTAAGATGAGTAATATAAAGAGCGGAAAATATGTCATAGCCGGGATCGGTGAAACCAAATTTGGAAAAGTAACAAACTCGACTCCTCTTTCTTTGAACCTGGAGGCCTGCAAGAAAGCCATTGAAGATGCCGGTCTAACCAATAAGGACGTGGACGGGTTGTTTTCTCAACAACCTTATTTTGACCCTACTTTCGGCATAAGCACCTGGATTGGCGAATATCTTGGGCTGGATCTCAAGATCAGTTCCGATCTGAACATCGGTGGTGCCACACCTGCGGCCATGGTCAAGTATGCCATGATGTCCATAGAGACGGGGATGTGCAATTATGCGCTTTGTTGTTACGGAGAGAATGCGTTCACCGGACAAGGACAAGAAAGACATGGAAGTTACAATTGGGGTCTTGAAGATTATTATGAGACTTTCGGGGCCTTGGGTCCGGCAACCCTTTACGGGACTATAATGAGAAGACACATGCATCAATATGGTACCAAGGCGGAGCATTTCGGGGCAATCGCTTTAGCCTGCCGTAATCATGCCAATCTGAATCCTGATGCACGGATGTATGGAAAGCCTTTGACAATGGAAGATTATTTGGAGACGCCCTACTTCGTGGAACCTCTCCGGTTAACAGATATCTGCCTGATATCGGACGGAGGCTGCGCCTGCCTGGTAACATCGGCGGAGAGGGCCAAAGACCTTAAGTCCTCCCCGGTTTATATACTCGGACTCGGGGAGGGACACATACCAGGACACAGCGAGTTCCTTTATACCGCCCCTGATTTCACCAGCCCAGGCGGTGGTTCTTCTTGCGGACAACAGGCCTATAACATGGCTGGACTCACTCCCGATGATATTGATTTTGCCGAGTTCTATGATTGTTTCACTTCAACCGTTATGGTTCAGATCGAAGACTACGGATTCTGTAAGAAGGGAGAAGGCGGAAGCTTCGTCGAGGACGGGAGAATTGGGCTGGGAGGCGAACTGCCGATTAATACACACGGCGGCCTGCTTTCCTCCGCTCACATTGACGGGTTCAATCATATCACTGAAGGCGTAAAGCAATTGAGGCGGGAAGTTCCCGATCAAAGGCAGGTAAAAGACGCCAAGATCGGCCTTATAACCGGATTCGGAGGTCTTTCTGGCACCTATTCATGTCTGATATTGGGTCGCGAGTAGATTAGTATTTTTCTCCAAGAAATAGGCCGAAGGCCAAAGTACTCCTCTGCCTTTGGTCTTCGGGGCAAACAACTTCTATTTTCAGGAAGGTGATAACATGACGGGAAGAGACTGGAGACAACTAAATATTGAAGGTGAATATAAAAAGAACTTACCTATAATTGACGGAGACGGAAGGGAATTCTGGATGGGCTGTAAGATGCATAAGCTGTTGATTCAACGCTGTGAAGATTGCGGAACATATAGATTCCCTCCACGGATATTGTGTTCAAATTGTCTTTCTATGAACACGAAATGGTCTGAGGTGAAGGGACGGGGCAAGATTTTCTCATTCATGGTTGCCCACAGTGCCTTTGACGCATCAGGCCCTAAGCCGGCTTGGAATGCCGATTTGCCTCTAGTTACCGCCACAATTGACATGGATGAAGGCTTCCGTATGGTCGGCCAAATCGTTGGTTGTAAACCTGAAGAGGTGAAGATCGGGATGGAAGTAGAGACCTTTTTTGAGGATGCGACCGAGGACATTACCTTGCCTAAATTGAAAATGATTTCGTAGCTTCGAAAAAAACTCAGCGTCCTTGATTTCCACCGGGCGGGGGATGCATCCTCTAACAGGAATTAGATAGTCGATAATGCTCCGCACGGTCATGGTTCACAACCATATTGTAGTCTAACAGGCTTTTTCAGGGTTTGCGCTGTGAAATCTATCAGCGTTAGTATGTCATCGCGTAAAGGGCCTCCTCGGTCCTTTGTGAATTGCTGAGATTGACCCGCACTGCATGACCGCCCCTGCTTACCCCTTTTTAAGTGGGTTTGTAACTTCTCGAAAAGGTCGGGAACAGCCAAGGTCAGTGAGGTTCTCTTTCTAAAGGCCTCAAGAGGATCCTTGTTTTCCAATCTTAATGTACTTTTGGCAATGAACTACTGCGCCAGTAACCTTATATTCTCGACCTTGCGGACATTGCACCCCCAAACAGTGTTTCGACGCTAGACAGTGATTATTTTGCAG
>JAXHTA010000345.1:0-4425 GCA_034190285.1 Thermodesulfobacteriota bacterium
GATCCCCAAATCCTTGATCACCGCATAATGGTTTATGAAAAAGCCAAAAGCAAAAATGCAAACCGGTGGAGTGGAGCTACCAGAAACTGGGATTATATCGACCATGTCTGGCTGAACCCCCCTAAAGCCGGCAACGATGGCGCCGTCCATCTAAATGTTGCGTGATTGTTAACAACTCTATGAGACATTTGGCTGTCAAAAAAAATCGCTTTCATGCGAAAACTACCTTGACAAACAACGTGGTCCAACATCTATCTCCGTCATATCCTCTCCAGGTTCAACTGATCCCCAAAATGCGCTGAAAGGTCTCTGTTCAATTTTGCATAGTCTTCTTCTGTCTCTGTTTCCACAACGAGGTCCCGTTCATCCATTACTTTCAGGTAACCGTTTTTCTTGATGATCTCCACAACCTCTTTCACATCAGAGGTGACCCACCCCTTCATCCTCAAAACCAGTTCATCACCCTTAAAGGCCCGTTCAATAGTCCATTCCACATCCCTTTCCTTGGCCTCTCCTCCGATCACTGCCGGCCGGACGATGATAGGTGTCACAAGATCATACATGGCTGCGCATCGAAACCAGAGTTTAGCTCGAATCATGATCTGCCTACCTCCGTTTTCCTTTCACTTCAACTGTTGTTATGGGTTAGCAAGAAACACCTCAATGAATTGAAACAATATCTCCTGGATCTCCACGTACGCAGGAATGACAAAACTGGTCCCCTCGAAAGCAGGCATCCAGCTCACAGGTCTCCATATTGTTTAGCATCTGCGTAGCGTCGCGGGCGGACGGTCCAAAATACCAACAAACTCGCCTGGTGGTCGCCCCCTCCCTGAGCATCCGGAAAATACGCCGTTCCAGCTCTTCCATCACCCACACGATCCGCTTGGGCACCGGTTCCGAGAGGGCGTCCATCTACATGACCAATTCAAAGGACGTAAGGACGTTGCCCATGGCCTTCTCGTGGCAGTCGATGTTGCGGAAAATCTCGTCCGGCTTAGCGCCGTACAGGCAAAAATTGAACGCCTCCATAATCGAGGTCTTACCCGCGCCGTTCATACCGCCGAACAGGAAGATGCTACGGGCGCCATCCTCCTCGGGGAAACGGATCTTAGTGACAAAACGGATCTTAGTGACAAACTGGAAGGACTTCTAATCTTCGATGGTCAGTTTGGGGAATTACATCGATGCGATTCTCCACCAGACGATGGATTGGTTTTTAACATTTTCCACAAGACGTCATAGGCGCCGGCACCTCGCTCACTGAATTCGTAGTCGTAGACCGTCTCGCCCAGTCTGCACACCTTGACCCGGCTCACGCTGTTTTGCCGTCACAGATCGTCGAGCAGTTGCAGGTCCTCTACAGATAGCTTCATGGCTTTTCCCCTGTTTGCCGTCAGATAACTGTTTTACCGTTTTGTCAAAGTCGTTTCCCAGTGGATCTCGTGCCCGAATCCGCTTTTGGCTGAATTTTTGTATTATCACAATAAACAGGGGAAAGGTCAATAAGGCCGTAGCGTTGATATTCGCAGACCAGTAATAAGGGCATGTGGGTGTCATACCTACACATTTGACAAGTCAAGATCCGAAACAATTTTGCTAATCTGTTTTGCAGTTTATGTCAACTGTGTAGGCCTGACACCCAGGGTAAATTTGTTCTAATCGCGTAAGGCACAGGCACATGAATTTTCAGTCATCCTCAAATAGTCAAAGACCGAGCGTACATTGCGCGTGAGCTGTCGCATTTTTTGAGCGACGCTGCGCACCCCTTTGGACTTGATGATGCTAATGGCAAAACGGCGTAGTCGGGCAATGTTTTCCGGTCCATGGCCAGTTCGTATGCGACTGCGGTCTTCATCATAGTTCCAATCGATAATGTAATGGCAACTGTTTTCAATGCTCCAGTGGCCGCGGTTGGTGGCAAGCACGCTTTTGGGGTCGGCTTGCTCAGGGGTTCGGCTGGTGATGCCGTAGGCGATTTCACAGGAATATTCACCGCTTTTTTTATCTGTGGACTCCCGTTGGATGACAAAAGCTTGTCCGACGTGAGGAAAGTTCAAATAGCTGTTTAGTTCGGTTGTGGTCCAGATTTTGCGGATTTCGATCCGGGCATGGTCAGGTGGTTCGCAATGGACAAAATCGGGGTCCTGCCGGTCTTTAAAATATAACTCAATGTCTTGAAAAAGTCCGGGCTGGTTGTTTTTGACGGTGAAGTGGTAATGAGCTTTACGGTCCCGGACCAAATAGTCGGCGATCTTGTGCTGGGTCAACAGGGCGTCGGAAGTAATCTCTTTGCCCTGGATATCGATGGCATCAAGCAGAGGGATGGCGGTCTTGATTTCGTTGGTGCGCTTAACCTCTTGGTCGGATACGGGCAGGGCGCCTACTTTTTTTGGGTGAAGCAGGTCTTGCTTTGATGGCCGATTGCGCTCATGATGTGAGTCTGATAGCCTTGATCGTCGATGGCGTTGCACATGGTTTTCCCATCAATGGCCAGGCTTTCGTCCTGCTGACCATAGACTTGGTTCCAGCGCTGTAGTGCACTGTCGAGATTATTGGTAATTTTGAAATTCTTTGTTGATTTATCCCCACTGTTTCCGAAATTTTCTCATAGGACCATCCAAGGCGGCTCAAGCGAAGGATAACTGTGTTTCGGCTTGCTTTCTGCCGGGCTCTAATATCTGATATCCAGGAATAATCTGCCTGTCCCCTATTCTTTCTTCGTAGGCATGGCCTTCCTCCCATGTAAAACAAATTCTATATTGTTGATTAATGCGGATACTGTATTGATTCTCCCGATCACCTTTCAAACGTTCCAAGCGATTTCCAGGAGGCACTTTAAGTTCATTGATCTCCCGAACTCTGTTGATTTGGTCCAACTTCCGGCGAGCGCAGTCGGGTCAAGTGCCTTGATACTCATTATGGCCTTCCTTAAAAAGACAGGGTATAACGAATAATCATTTAATCCCGATAAACGGAGGTAGCCATATGAAATTTTATACTGATCAACGCAAATATTACTGTGGCATCGATTTGCACGCAAGGAAAATGTATACCTGCATCCTGGATCAGCCAGGAGAAATTGTGCTGCACAAGAATGTTCAATCCAATCCTGAACGATTCCTTAAGACTATTGCACCAAGCCCTTTACTACTTATTTTGTCGGGTTTTTATGCAACTATAGGGTCTAGTCCGTCAATCCCATTGCCCATTACATGATGCAAGGCGCCGGGTGTATCAAGTCTTGGTTGTCTGGGCATTAAGGGAAGGTATCTCTATTATGCTCGTTTGTCAAGTTGTTTTGGAACCAACGTCCCCTTCTACTTTTACCCTTTTACGCTTTTACAGACCCCGGTGGTTCCCTTTACACTCGCCCTATCGCATAAAGGGTTGCTCCCTTCCGTTTAATCCAGAACGTCGGCTTTCTCTCTCTTAATGAGATTATCCTCACAACCACAACTATACATTTTTCGGGGCTCAATACAGAGCCTGCACCCTTGTCCCATCCAGCTTCGTGCTCCCGTTACCGGGTTTGCACGTGGATTTCACTACTGAGCTGGTGGCTAACCTTTACTCAGGTGGGACTTTCGCCGTATGCGATCACCCACTGGGTAACAATAGCCAATTTCATCCCGATTTACGTGGAATCCCAAGGTTTCGGGCTTACCTTGGCACGAGAATTTACTGGTTAGCCTTTGATGATCTCTCAGAGTTAGAAATTGTAGCCTTTAATATTTTACCACAAAAGCTATTTAGGCTTTGATTCGCCTGCATTGCTTTTATCGAAAGGGCTTTGTGCAAATCACTATCAACTCGCAATTGAAATTTACCAGAATATTTTTTTCCTGAAACACTTGGAGGCAATGGCATATCATCCTGTTCATAAATTTCAATCCACTCTTCAAGTATCTGGCATAATTGACGATAAACCTTCTCTTCGTTATCACCATGACAGCATTTACCAATCCAACCTGGAATTGAACCAACATAGCACTGATCCTCATCCGACCATTCAACAATTTTTAAATAATGATCTTTTTTTTTCATTTCTTAGACCTCTTAATTTTAAGATCAACCTCTTTTTCTTGGTAAGGCTTTGCATCATCGCCAATTTTGCCGGAAATTGTCATGGCAATTCCCTTGGGATGGATAAAATTCCGATGGCTTCCCCTACCACCTCGATTAATAAATCCTGCTTTTTCAAGCTTTTTTATAAGTTGTCTAATCTTTCGTGGCATAATAAATATAGTACCAATGTGGTACCAGCATGTCAAATGAATAGCGTTTTATCAATCGTCCCGCCACCCCCTGTGTTAGGATAGTTGTCGCATGAGTTAAAGCCAGCTATAAGACGGGGCAGGAGGAAAACTCATGCGATATTCACCAGAACGTAAAGAAGCCGTGTTGCGGAAGATGATGCCGCCG
>JAXHTA010000346.1:0-4413 GCA_034190285.1 Thermodesulfobacteriota bacterium
GGTAGCAAATACAGAGGTGAGCACGGATGTTGAATTCGCTGATGTAGACGGCGATGGGGATCTGGATTTAGGCATTGCCAAGAGCGGTTTTGGAGGCGGAGGCCAATGCCGTCTCCTCCTGAATGAAGGGAACGGGTTCTTCTATGACGGGACACCGTTGAGAATGCCTACCCTCTTGGCCAGCACTAGGGATCTCGATTTCGGGGATGTGGATAATGACGGAGATGCAGATATTGTCCTGGCCAATGTCTACGTGTTCGGTTCTGACGTATCTCGTCAGAACCGAATCTACATTAACAACGGCTATGGTTTTTTCAACGATGAGACCTCGATGCCCGATGGGAGTGCCTACCGTTTTCCGGTTGATAATGCAAGTACGCGGTCATTGGCCATGGGTGATGTGGACAATGACGGTGATCTTGATATCATTGCGGCGAATCGCATAGACAACGGGTTTATGGGGGAGTATGACGGGCCTCAAAACAGACTCTTGTTGAATAACGGGACGGGCTTCTTTGAAGATGTGACTGATGCCAGGATTCCGGCGGATACGGACAGCTCGCGTGATGTTGCCGTAGCTGATGCGGATAACGATGGGTTCCTGGATATCTATTTTGGCAATGCAATGTCTGACAAGTCGTTCTCAGGCGGCGGCCAGCAGAATAGGCTCTATATGAATGACGGGAGAGGGTACTTCTCTAATGAAACCGACACACGTATTCCGGCGTTGGAAAGGCTCACAAAAAGCGTTGATTTCGGAGACATTGATAATGATGGAGACCTGGACATTGTTGAGGCTAATTCCCGACACGAAAATGGCCATAAGGCACCGCAACCGGGACAGCAAGACAGGGTTTTGGTGAATGACGGCAACGGTTTTTTTACGGATGAAACCCTGAACGGCAGCTTTTCCAGGCTTCGTCTCCCTTTTCGAATTGCCAACAGTTACGATATTGACCTGGGGGATGTTGACGGAGACGGAGATCTGGATATCTTTGTCGCCGTTCGTTACAATCAGAACAGCCTTTTCATAAATAGGAACATTTCTCCCTTTTAAACGAAAAAGATACTAAGGTCGCATGAGAATGTCTCGACGAAATCGTGTATTGGTCATCGGACTCGACGGCGCGTCGCTGAATGTTATTTTGCCTTTTGCCCAAAACGGCATCATGCCGCGCATGAAAGAGATCGTCGAACAGGGCGCCGTGGGTCCGCTCATGTCGGTGACGCCTCCTGTTACCGGCCCTGCCTGGGCGTCTTTCTTGACCGGAAGGCAGCCTGGAAAACACGGGGTTTTCGATTTTGTGAAAGCCACCCCTGGCAGTTTAATACGAAAACCGGTCAATTATACTGATATCAAGGCTTCAAATCTTATTTCATTGATTAGCGGTGAGGCAGGAAAAACAGTCTGTTCTTTTAATGTTCCGATTACCTATCCTCCCCCTGTGGTCAACGGTTTTGTAGTCACGGGAATGCTGACGCCGGATACTGATGCCACATTTACTTACCCGGAATCACTCAAGCAGCAACTCGAAACAAGATTCGGACCATATGTGCTGGACGTGTTCTGGCAGAGGTTTACTGATAATACCGCCGAACAGTTTCTCAATGAATTGATTGACTATGAAAAACAGAAGCTTGGCGCTGCAAAAGAGCTGTTATCACAAAGAGAGTGGGACCTGTTTATAGCGGTTTTTACCGGCACGGATCGTATCCAGCATGCGTTGTGGCATGTCATAGAGGCCATACTGGATGGTAAAACTCTCAGTCCTAAAGAAGAAAGGTTGAAACCTTTAATAAGAGATTATTACGCTCTGATTGATCGTAGCCTGGCCGATCTGGTCGATGCGGCAGGAGAAGAAACGACGGTTTTCTTTATGTCTGATCACGGATTTGGCTCTCTGAACAAGAAGTTCCTTGTCAACGCCTGGCTCCGGCAGAAAGGTTGGCTCAGTTATGATCTTGAGCAGATCAGGAAAATCAACAGGAGACAGTCTTTCAAGAAAATCCTTAAGCAAAATCTTATGCGATTCCCGGTGGTGTATAATTTGCTAAGAAAGAAGGGCCCTGTTTCCCTGGAAAAACGTATGAACACTTATCAATTTCTAAACTTGATCCAATGGCCCCATTCAACGGCATATTCAGTTTCGAATACAGAACAGGGAATATACATCAACCTAAAAGGCAGGGAGCCTTATGGCATTGTCAATCCCGGAATTGAGTATGAAAACCTGCGGGATGACATCATGGACGCCTTGAGAACGCTACGCGCTCCAACGGATGGGAGACAATTGGTCAGTCATCTTTACAGGAAAGAAGAACTATATCAGGGGCCGCATAAGGACAATGCCCCCGATATCGTATTTTTCTTAAGTGATGGCGAATATCTGGCGGATGTCCGCCTGACAGAACATCTATGGGAAGAGGTCTCCTGGACAACCGGACGCGGGACTCATCGAAAAGAGGGTTTGTTTATAGCTTACGGACATGGAGTGCGCAAGGGAACACGGGTTGATGCGAACATTGTAGACCTCGCACCAACGGTGCTCTTCCTCCTGGATATTCCTATTTCGCAGGATATTGACGGTACTATTCTTGACTCCGTTTTTGAAGAAGAATTTCTAAATCAAAAAGCACCTCAGTATGCCGTTGCGGGGAATAGGGCAGAGGAGGAGTCCGAGGTGTTTTCCCTTTCAGAAAAGGAAGAGGAGAAAGTTATTCAACAACTAGCTGATCTGGGATACATGTGATTTCTTGTGTTGTAGCCCTTTGAAAAAAAATTCCAAGAAAACCCGGAGGGCCATGTAGTTTTCTGCTTCAAACTGGAATGATGAAAAGAATAAGAGTGATGCATATTCATGGCGGCCGCGTGATGTGCGGAGTTGCCGCTCATATCATTACACTCCTTCGACATCTAAGCAAAATAGATTTTGATACGCATTTTGTATTGCTACACAACAGCCACGTGGCGGAAATAGCAAGAAATGCGGGCATAGAACCTTTTATCCTGGGGCGAGATTTTCCCTGCGATTTCAGGGCTATATTCCGGCTGGCTCGTTTTATCCGACGGAACGATATTGACATCGTTCATACGCATACCCTGAACGGCAATCTTTACGGACGTCTGTCAGCCAAGCTGGCTCGTCGTGCCGCAATAGTCACTACAATTCACACCTATCTGAGCGACACTCTATCCGATATATACGGAAATCCCTTAAAGCGAAGATTCGTCATATGGCAAAACACGGTCACGGATAGATTGGCGTCCATGCTAATTACTCCGTCTGAAGCCTTGAAGGATAAAGTGGTTTCTGATGGAGTAGATCCTCAGAAGATTAACGTTGTATCCAACGGGATAGATATCCCGGTAATATCGGATTTTGATCAAGGAGCTGAATCGGCCCGCAAGGAACTTGGAATTTCAGAAGATTCAATTCTCCTTGGAACAGCCGGACGTATGGTCCCTGTCAAGAATCTTGAATCATTGATGGAAATAGCCGCTAAACTAATTCGTGACGGCCTGAAGCTTGATTTGTTGCTTATAGGAGACGGGCCACTCCGTGTGCAGCTGGAAGGTATGGCAAGCTCACTGGGGATAACTGATCACGTGATCTTTACCGGATGGCGCAATGATATCTTGAGTATCCTTCAGGGGATCGATATCTATGTACACACTTCTGTCAGCGAGAGTTTCGGCTATTCAGTTGTGGAGGCCATGTCAATCGCCAAACCGGTAATTGCATTTGATGTGGGTAGCTTATCCGAGGTGATTTCAAACGGGGAAACCGGTCTTTTATTAAGGCCGCGTGACAATATCGCTTTTAAGGAAGCCATAGCGCAGATGGCTGCAAATCCGAGGCAGAGAAGGGAGTTCGGACTGGCTGCGAGAAGGCGCGCTGAGTTGTGTTTCAGCTCCGGGAGCATGGCGGAAAAGATAATGACAATTTATCGATCTCTGGTTTAAGGGATAGGGACTGGAACCTTCCCGGCACTTTTTACGAGACTAACCCAGTAAAACCGAACTTTACATAAACAGCACGACCTCATCATCGACTCTTGCGGTGCTAGGGTTCAGCCAGTGGATTTTTCGGAGACGAAAGGATGTTTCAGCCCTGGACATGAAAGGCCATGGATGAAATGGCACTGCCGGGTTTACCTTTATCCTCACATCACGGGGTTGACACCACCCGGATATTGATATTCATTCTGGTAGTCGCCCTGCTTGCCCTTTTCGGGGCCATCTTGGCCGTGATAATGGAGACTTCTCTTATCTGGGCCGCTGTCTCTTATACGGGGATTGGATTCGTTATCGCGATATGGTTCAGACCCTATTGGGGACTCTTATTTCTGTTATTTGTTATCCCCCTGCAATACCTTGCCAATATCACAGGCGATGGCTCAATCACTCTGGCA
>JAXHTA010000347.1:0-4413 GCA_034190285.1 Thermodesulfobacteriota bacterium
TTGAAGAAGGACTGGGAAAGGTTTACGCATCCAAGAACCAGCTTCGGCAGGTCTTTCTGAATATGATCTCAAATGGACGGGACGCCATGCCTGACGGAGGCACGGTGACTGTAAAAACAAGATCAGAGGGGAACAATGTCCACATAGAGATATCGGATACCGGGATCGGGATAAAAGAAGAAAACCTCAGCAAGATTTTTGATGCCTTTTTTACCACCAAAGACAGCATAAAGGACGCCGGTCTGGGCCTGTCCGTCTGCTATGGGTTTATTAAAGACCATGGCGGTGATATCACAGCAGAAAGCCAGCCAGGTTCCGGAACGACCTTTACCATAATTCTCCCCATACACAGAGAAGCCGCTGAAAAGAAAAAGATTGCAATGTAAAGGAGTTAAGGCAGATTCCCAGTTTCACAATTTAGTTTGAAAAAGGCTAAAATGTTACCTTCGGACAAATCCGAAGGATTAGTGAGGATTTAGGTTGTTTAAAACGACCCGGTTTCTTCCCAGTTTCTTCGCTTTATAAAGAGCCACGTCGGCAGCATTAACAAGCTCTTTCGACAGAATTTTCTTATCAGGAATGACGCATGAGACTCCCAGACTCAATGTAACATGCTCAGTTATTGTTGAATGGGCATGGGAAATCTTTAGTTGCTGAACTGCATCTCTTATGCTCTCAGCTATATGGACAGATCCTTCAGGTTGAGTATCGGGAAGAATTAAGATGAACTCCTCTCCACCATAACGGGCAGCCACGTCTGAGGGGCGTTTCACTTCGGAGCTGATCGCTTGGGCAACGGAACGTAGGCAGTCATCTCCTTTCTGGTGCCCATAGGCATCGTTATAGAGCTTGAAAAAATCGATGTCGCACATGATTAAAGACAGATTCTTTTGTTCCCGCCTCATATGTTTCCACTCCCTGTCAAGACATTCATCAAAATAGCGGCGGTTGGCTATCTGGGTCAAACCATCCATGTTGGCAAGCCTCTTCAGCTCTTCATTTGCTTTTTGCAGCGCTTCCTCCGCATACTTTCGGTCACTGTCATCATAAATAGCCCCATCGAGCCACAGAGGTTCCCCTTCCGCACTATAAATCGTTTGCCCTTTTTCAGTAATCCAGTGTATCCGGCCTTCAGTGTCGATAATCCGATATTCGATGGAAAACGGCTCAACCTTGTCCATTGCTTCAAAAATTGCGTTTTTTACTTTATCCGTGTCCTCAGGGTGAATGATTTTGCGGTAGCTAAGGACATTATTGAACATAAAATGGGATGCGGGATATCCGGTAATTCCTTCAATTCCGTCTGAAATGAATTCCAGAGTCCATTCTGGATCTACGTGAAATCTGTATACAGCCCCATGAATGCATGCTACTAGGGCTCTGAACTGCTGTTCGCCTTCATGCAGCGCCTCGGAAATCATCGCTCGCTCTTGCAGTTCCATCCGTAACAGATCGTTTTCTTTCTGCAGCTCGTCGATCCTTTGTTGCATCACTTTTGAAAAGAGTGTCTCCGGCATCAACATATCCCTTCGTTTCCAGAGTTTAACATGCAATATCTGCACCAATCTGAGCCGGAAGCAAAGATTGCAGGACCATGAACCTGCTGCAAGGCCGTGGAACCGCGTCACGGCAGAGCCATGCGAAGTAATAGGAGGTGCTCTAAGATTTGAATTGGCTAGTTTTTATAGATTTTATCATTTTTATAAAATTAGTGCTATCGCACCTCGCAAAAATCTTTGCAGCGGCCTTTCGCCCCAATAAAAGAAATCTCTGCTGACCAAAACCTTGAAGAACTTGTAGAAAAAATAAAAAAAGCCAATTTTTTTCTTGACATCCCTATTTCCTATAATTACTATAATAATTAAAATAAATAGAAATTTACGGGGGTCGGTAGTATGGATAAAATTCTGACCGTATTTGAGGCCGGAAAATACTGTCGTGTTTCTCCAAAGACAATCATAAACTGGATTGAGGCGGGCCACATTAAGGCCTACAAGACAGTGGGAGGGCATCGCAGGATCAACAAATCAGATATTGAAGCATTCATGAAGAATCAGGGTATTCCTCTGCCCGAAGCAGAAGCGGAGGATGGGCGAAAGAGGATACTTGTTGTGGATGATGATCCCATTATTGTGGAGACGATTGTTCAGTCTCTTGAAGAAGATGACCGTGGGTATGAGGTGATTTCGGCCTCTGACGGTTTTGAGGCCGGAATTCAGGTGAGCCATTTCAAGCCACATCTCTTGATACTGGACATCATGATGCCTGATATCAAGGGGTACGACGTATGCAAAAAGATCAAGCGCGATGAGGAGACTAAAGACACGAAAATCATTGTCCTTTCGGCATATCTGGACGAAGAGAAATTCAAGAAAATGAAGGATTACGGTGCAGATGTTTGTTTTTCGAAGCCTCTGCCCCTTCCCCAACTGAAAAAAGAAGTAGCTCAGCTATTAGGGTTGAAGTGAGGCATTCTGAAAATGGGACGTGTTTTCAGGCCCAAGGAAGCCAAAGATCTTCCTCGACCAGGACCTTGGATTGGACCTTTTGTGAACGGGGCGACATTCAATCATCGGTATTCAATTAATCGAGGAGGTATATATGAAATTAAGAGAATCACTGAAAAAAGAGAGGTTTATGGTTACAACCGAGATTCAGGCACCTATTGATGAGGGCCCTCAAGAATTTATAAGACGCCTGGAATTGGTGCGAGGCCGTGTCGACGGCGTTGCGGTGCCCGAGTTGGAAGTCGAGGGTATTGTCGGTGATAGTATCGAGGCCTGTGATCTGCTTAGGAAAAACAGGTTCGAGTCCATATATCAAACCACTACCCGAGATAAGAGTCGACCGCAATTACAGGAAGACCTGTTGCTTGCCCATAGAACTGGTGTTGAGAACCTACTCGTATTCACGGAAGATTATAGGATCACCGGAGACAGCCTCCAGGAAATGATGTTCTTTCATGTTGATTCCGGCAAATTGGCATCGGTCCTAGAACACATGCAAGACGGACTTACAATAGATGGCAAGGAACTCCCTTTTTGTGCGGAATTCTTATTAGGCTCCGGCGTTGAATCCGGGTGGGGAAAGAATGTGCCCGAGTTGGAAATGAAAGAGATGGAGGAGATGACCAAGATAGGCGCAGGTTATTTCCTGACAACACCTGTATTTGACGTGGACTCATTCGAAAAATTCATGAAACAGGCCCAAACCTTTGGGGTCCCGGTGGTCGCGGAAGTGATGATTCTACGGACAGCAGGCATGGCCCAGTTCCTTAACCGCCATTTTAAATCTGGATTGATCCCTGACTGGATCATAAAGAGACTCTCAAGTGCGCCGGATAAAGAAAAGGCCAGCATAGATATCTTCGCCGAGACCGTTAAAGGCCTAAAAGATCTTTGTCAGGGGGTACATATTATCACCATTGGGGGTGAAGAAAAGCTGAGACTGTACCTGGACGCAGCCAAACTCAAGTGACGGGGAGAAGGGGCTTTGGAGGACATAACTCTGACAATTAATGGCAAGGGTGTCAGTTGTCTTAAGGGTACAAGCATTATGTCGGCGGCTGAGCAGGAAGGGATAAAGATCCCCAATCTCTGCTACCATCCCGACCTCCAGCCGTTCGGGGCATGCCGGCTCTGTCTGGTGGAAGACGAACAAACCGGACGTATTATGGCGTCTTGCGTTACACCCGCCGCCTCGAATATGGCCATCCGCACGGACTCGGAGCGTGTGCTAAAACACAGGAAGAATATAGTACGCCTTATGATGGCGGAACACCCGGAATCCTGTGTGGTTTGCAGTAAAGGCAACCGATGTCAGTTGCGGCAGATAGCCGCGGACCTGGGTTTGGGACAGACAGACCTTTATTCCATGGCCAATTACAGGCCATTGGAGCAGGCTAATCCGTTTATTGTCAGGGATCTGAGCAAGTGCATCCTGTGTGGAAAGTGCGTAAGGGCGGACCATGAACTGGTCGTGGCCGGAGCAATAGACTACAATCTCAGGGGCTTCAGGTCCCGTCCCGCCACGGTTCATGAACTGCCCCTGGAGCATTCGATCTGTACATTTTGCGGCACCTGCGTGTCCATCTGCCCCACAGGGGCTCTGGCCCCTAAAAACACCCGGTATGTGGGCATCCCGGAACGGGAGGTCCTCTCCACTTGTGGGTTTTGCGGCGTAGGTTGTTCTATCCTCATGGGTACGGCCCGGGATAAGGTGGTAGAGGTCAACCCGTCGCACCTTGAGGATTCTGTCAATGGGTCTACCCTGTGTATCCGGGGTCATTTCGCTCATGACTTCTTGAACGACAAGGAACGGCTTCTCCAACCTGCGGTTCGCAAGAACGGTCAATTAGAACCCGTCTCATGGGATGAGGCATTGGGTGTGATTACAGACCGTTTCTTGAATATC
>JAXHTA010000348.1:0-4412 GCA_034190285.1 Thermodesulfobacteriota bacterium
CGTCCGTCAAGTGCGCCAGGTTCGTTAGGACATGTGATTCCTTTAATGTTCCTCTGGTCACATTTGTTGATGTCCCCGGGTTTTTGCCGGGGGTCAACCAGGAATATGGTGGCATCATAAAACACGGAGCCAAGATCATTTATGCATATTGTGAGGCCACGGTTCCCAAGATTACAGTGGTGACTCGCAAGGCCTATGGCGGAGCTTACGATGTAATGTCCAGTAAGCATCATGGAGGGGACATCAACTATGCCTACCCTACCGCCGAGATTGCCGTAATGGGGCCTGAAGGGGCGGTCAACATCATATTCAGGAAGGAGATCTCCGAGGCCGACGATCCGGATGGCACCCGGGAAAGACTGGTTGAAGAGTACAGGAACAACTTTGCCAGCCCATTCAGAGCGGCGGAGCTGGGGTACATCGATCAAATCATATTCCCGGAAAATACCAGACCAAGATTAATCAGGGCCCTGATGATGCTTCAAAATAAGAGGGATTCCATTCCGGAGAGAAGGCACGGAAATATCCCTCTATAGCAGGCCACTTAAGAGTGGTCGTTTTTCTCCGGCAGGCAAGCTACGCTCAGTCCCATCAAATCGCATAGGCTGCCCATTTCACGATCTCTGGTCCAGCCTGAGCGTGGTAGCCACTGACAGGTTGGTCCATATCCAAGTCCTTTAACTGTGTCTGAACAAAAACCAGTATTTTTCCTTACGGCCAGGTACTAGATTTGAATACGTTTTTCTTGACAAGTGCTGTATCATATTTTAAGAACGAACATTCGTTTTACATCAAATTGAGGTTCCGGGAGGTATCAGGATAAATGGAGGATAATAGGGAATTTTCAGTCTTGGGGCGACCACTGCCCAGGGTGGATGTGTATGAAAAAGTCACCGGCAAAGCCGAATACGTGGAAGATCTGGTATTACCGAATATGCTGTATGGTAAGATACTTAGAAGTCCACACGCACACGCCCGGATCTTGAGCATTGATGTGAGTGAGGCCAAAGGACTACACGGAGTAAAGGCTGTCATTACCGGGAATGATATCCCAGAGAAGAAGTACGGCAGCGATCCCCGCTTTGCCGATGAATATGCCCTTGCCATTGGTAAGGTACGGTATATAGGTGATGATGTGGCGGCAGTGGCGGCAGTAAGTGAGCAGGTAGCTGAGGAGGCCCTGGGGCTGATTAAGGTTGATTATGAGGTGTTACCGGCGGTGTTTGGGGCCGAAGAGGCTATGAAGCCGGGCGCTTCTCTGATCCACGAAGGGGCCGAGAATAATATCAGCTCTGAGACACATATGGATCCGGGCGATATCGAAGAGGGGTTTCAAGATGCTGAATACATTAGGGAAGACACATTTCGATCTCAGCCTACGGCCCACTCGCCTCTAGAACCCCACGCAGTTTTGGCCCGGTTTGACGAGACAGGCAAGCTCACGGTTTGGGCCAACAAACAGATCCCATTTTACATAAGGAGGCTCTTGGCCCATACCCTGGGCATCCCTGAAAGCAAGGTAAGGGTTATCAAGCCATATATAGGTGGGGGATTCGGCGGTAAAGGGGAGATGTTCGCCCTGGATGTCTGTGCCGCGTTCATGTCAAGAATGACCGGCAGGCCAGTGAAGATAACTTACACCAGGGAGGAATCGCTTGTATGCACGCGAAGACGCCATGAAATGACAATAACCCTTAAGACCGCGATGAAGAAGGATGGGACAATTCTGGCAACCCGGGGGAGGATAATCTCTGAAACGGGCGCCTACAACAGCACAGGGCCTCTGGCGACGTATTTGGCAACGACCTTTCTTAACCTCCCCTATAAAATACCTCATGTAAAGGTGGATAGCTATGTAGTGTATACGAATTTACCTCCCAGCGGTCCCCAGAGAGGCCATGGTGTCCTACAGATGAGATATGCTGCTGACTGTCATTTGGATCTGATAGCCAAGGAACTGGATATCGATCCCCTGGAGATAAGGTTGAAGAACGCCGTCAGCAGAGGATACAAAACGGCGAATAACATGAATGTAAAAGGTTGCGGGTTTTCAGAGTGCCTGAAGCGGGCGGCAGAAACAATCAAATGGAAGGAAAGGAAAGGGAACCTGCCTCCATATCGTGGCATTGGGGCGGCCGGAATGGGGTATCTTTCCGGCTGCAACCTGGTCCCCCATACGGGAGCCAGCGCCATAGTCCACGTTCATATTGATGGAGCGGTAACCCTACTTACAGGAGCGGCGGAGATCGGACAGGGCTCAGATACCTATCTGGCGCAGATAGTGGCGGAGGAGTTGGGTGTCCCTCTTGAGGATATAAGGGTCACCTCAGGCGATACAGAGGTTACCCCCTATGACCCGGGCACTTTTGGTAGCAGGGTGGCAACGATGTCGGGAAATGCTGTAAAATCTGCGGGAAGTGATGCCATGAGGCAGATCAAGGAGATCGTTGCCGAGGAGATGGAAGCGCACGTCGAGGACCTTGTGGCCAGAGACAGGAAAATCTTTGTGAAGGGCTCGCCGGAAAAGAGCATCTCATTCAAGAAGGCCCTCAGGGCCTGCCAGTATCGAGATAGACCCATGCCCATAGTAGGAAATGGGTTTTATTCCGCCCCTGTGAACGTTCCCGACTGGTTTACGGCCATGGATGACCCTGCCCCGACCTATAGCTTCGGGGCACAGATTGCTTTGGTGGAAGTAGATCCGGAGAGCGGCGACGTCAAGGTTTTGGAGATGGTGAACGCCCACGATGTGGGGATTATGATTAATCCAATGGCAGTTGAAGGGCAATTGCAGGGCTCGATCCATATGGGTTTGGGGCATGTGCTGTATGAAGAAATGGTGATGAAGGACGGAATGGTTATGAACCCCAATCTCTTGGAGTATAAGATAGCTTCTCCCTTTGAGATGCCTTTGGTATATGGCATTGCAGTTGAATCAGAGTCTGATGATATTGGGCCATATGGTGCCAAGGAGTGTGGAGAAGGCACAGAAGTCAGCACCCTTCCTGCAATCGTGAATGCAGTATATGACGCTACCGGGATTATGTTCAAAGAGCTGCCAATAAGCAAGGAGAGAGTCTTGAGTGCGCTGAAGAAAAAAGACAGGGGAGGTAATTAGCCATGAGTCTGCCAAGATTTACCCACATAACGCCGAAAACATTGGATGAAGCACTGGAACTTCTTAGTGAGAAGGGAGAAGATGCAAGAATTATGGCGGGCGGCACGGATCTCATCCCGGCTATGAAATACAGGACAGAGGTTCCTGAAATTCTAATAGATATTAAACAACTTAAAGAGTTGGGCTCAATTCGATCTGCTCCGGATAACAGGACCATTATCGGGTCGTTAAATACGCTTGACACTGTTTCTCGATCTGAGCTGATCGTGGAGAAGTTCAATATACTTGCCAGGGCCGCCGAAAAAGTGGCGTCAATGCAGATAAGGAATGTAGGTACAATTGGAGGAAATGTCTGTCTGAATACCAGGTGCTGGTACTACAATCAGTCAAAGCAGTGGAGGCAATCCATACCGGTGTGTTATAAGATGGGCGGGGATAGCTGCCTTGTGATGAAGAAAAGCGATAACTGCAATGCCGTTTTTCTGGCAGATACCGTGCCCGCCTTAATGGCCTTGGATGCCGGTCTTAAAATCGTAAAAAAGGGCGGCGAAAGGACAATTTCCCTGGAGGATTTCTACGGCGGATCAGGTCACCCTCCGAATCTATTGAGTCATGACGAGATCCTCGCCGAGGTACAGATCCCAGGGATGGCACCCTCATCGTTTGGGATCTTTTTAAAAGACGCACCGCGACAGGTTGTCGATTTTGCGCTGGCGAACGCCGCCATCATAATCGCCTTTAACGAGAGGGGTGAGGAATGCAAAGACGCCAGAATTGTGGTAGCAGGCGTTACATCCCACCCTGTCAGGTCGGTAAAAGCGGAGGACATCCTCAAGGGAGAGATAATAACCGAAAAACTGATGAATGAAGCGGCAGACATCGTGGTGAGAGACTCAGCGCCAATTTCACCGATATGGGTGTCTCCAGAGACGAGGCGACATATGATAAGAACCCTTATAAAGAGAGGCCTCCAGGCGGCTTTGGAGTTTGCCAGGGGGGATTTAGGCTTAAGATAAAAGGCAATTTATTTGTGAAACAGAGGGAGAAGGAAATGAAGCGACTCATAGAACTGAATGTTAATGGAGATACAAGGGACGTCATTGTTGAGGACAATAAGACCCTGCTTCAGGTTTTGAGGGATGATTTGGGTTTGACCGGCACCAAAAAGGGATGTGACCAGGGGGAGTGCGGAGCGTGTACGGTAGTGGTGAATGGGAAGGCAGTCCTGTCATGTTTACAGCTTGCGGTGGAGATGCAGGGGAAACGTGTCGAAACCATAGAGGGACTCGCGAAA
>JAXHTA010000349.1:0-4403 GCA_034190285.1 Thermodesulfobacteriota bacterium
TAAGGAGACAATTGCCACGGGCGGAAAGGCCGGTGCGGCCGGAGGTTACACCGCGTTAGCTTGCATGCCTAATACCGTCCCACCTAACGACTGCAGATCTGTCACGGAATTTATCTTGGGCCGGGCCAAGAGGGCAGGTTTTTGTAGGATATATCCTGTCGGGGCCATTACTGTAGGGCAGAAGGGGAAGTCACTCGTCGAGTTCGGTGATCTCAGAGAGGCAGGCTCTGTGGCCGTGTCCGACGACGGTTTTCCTGTGGCCAACAGTGAGCTGATGAGACGGGCCATGGAGTATGCCCGTTATCATGACCTGGTGGTCATGTCGCACTGCGAAGTTGCAGAACTGTCAAGTGGTGGAGTAATGCACGAGGGCGCGGTATCAACCCGAGTTGGCTTGCCAGGAATTCCTGCGGCCAGTGAAGAGATTATGGTTTACCGGGAGATATCCCTTGCCAGGTTGACCGGTTGCCCGGTGCACATTACACATGTGAGCACTGCCTCATCGGTTGGTCTAATCAAAAGGGCAAAGGAAGAAGGCTTGCCTATTACGGCAGAAACGGCCCCCCACTATTTCAGCTTGAATCATGACGCAGTCATGGAATATGATACCCATGCAAAGGTGAATCCTCCCCTGAGGACGCCAAACGATGTTCAGGCTATAAAGGCGGGCCTGGCAGAAGGTGTCATCGATATAATCGCCACAGACCATGCACCTCATAGTAGCCTGGAAAAAGAATTAGAGTTCGAGAGAGCCGCCTTTGGAATGATCGGTCTTGAGACGGCCTTGCCGCTGACACTGGAGTTGGTGCGTGACGGTATATTGGGGTTGGCGGAGGCCATCAGAAAACTGTCTTTCAATACAGCTGTCCTTTTTGGGGTTCCAGGCGGCCATCTTTTTGAGGGGGGTGATGCTGATCTGGCCATTATCGATCCGGAATACGAATATGTCCTGCGTGAAAAAGACATCCTCTCTAAGAGCAAGAATTCCCCCTTTATTGGGAAAACCCTAAGAGGTAGAAATGAGTTGACCATGGTTGGAGGGAGGATTATATGGGAGAGAGATAAAGATACTTAAAACATTTCCGTCTTAAAGGTCAACCCCCCACTTCTCCAAAGCGGACATACCACCATGAAGATTGTGGGTATCCCTTATACCCATCTGGTCCAGCGTTATCTGGGCCTCATATGAACGGACGCCGGTATTGCATATGAGAACGAGTGTTTTATCTTTGGGCACCTCTTCCAGGCGGCTTCTGAGTTGATCCTGGGGTATGCTCTTCCAGTGCTCAGGATATTGTTTGACGAGATGTTCTGCATTGCTCCAGCCCCGGCAGTCTAAGAAAAGTGTACCACCATCTTCTCTTTTTTGCCACCAGTCAGGGAATCTTTCCGGTACAATTCCCCTGTCTTTCCCTGCCATAATGTTCTCCGCGGTGTTACCCAGGGCGTTTAGGATATCCATGGCCGCTGAAAATGGCGGTGAATAGGGCAATTCCAGGTTGCTGATATCCTTAATCGTTGGTTTATATTTGAGGATTGCCGAGACGGCGTTGACGCGTGCCACCACACTGTCACTTCTACCTCCAAGGCCCTGAATGCCAAGGACCAGTCCGCTGTCTTTTTCAACCACTAATTCCATGTACAGAAGATCCTTTTCGGGGTAGAAGTGCGCACGGTCAAACTGCACAACAAAGGCTCTCAATGCGTCAAACCCCTCTCTCCTGGCAGTCTCAAAACTCAAACCCGCACCCGCTATGGATATCTCAAAGAGCTTTATGACAAAACTCCCTACGGCACCTTCAAACTCCGCGTGGCCTCCAGCCAGGTTTGTACCTATGATTCGTCCCTGTTTGTTGGCCAAGGAGCCCAGGGGATAGTAACCAGGTTTTTCAGTGATCAAGTTCTTTATCTGTATACAGTCTCCTCCGGCATAGATATTGGGGTCCGATGTCTGCAAAGTCTTGTTAACTACTATTGCTCCATCAGGTGAAACCTCCAGACCGGCCAATTTGGCAAGGTCCGAGTTAGGTGTAACACCCACCGCCATAATCACCATATCCGCGTCTAGCGTGCCTTTATCAGTAATGACTTTTTCCACTCGTTTCCCACCGCAGAGTTCAGTGATATTCTCTTCTAGGTGGAAGGAAATCCCTTTTTCTTCCATGTGGTGCTGACATATGCCGGCTACGTTGGCGCTGAGAAAACCAGGGAGTATCTGATCCGATATCTCAATAACAGCAGTTTCAACGCCCCAAAGATCAGCCAAGGCCTCGGCCATTTCAAGGCCTATTGCCCCGGCGCCAATAATGACCGCCTTTTCCACCTTTCCTCCGACGAGCTCGTTTTTTATGGCGATGGCCTCGTCGAGGGCGGACACTGTGAAGACTCCCTCCAGGTGATTCCCAGGGACGGACAGGCGTGTGGGCCTGCTACCGGTGGCCAAAACCAATTTATCATAAGAAAGTTCTCTCTCTTTATCGTTGACGGTATTGCGAACCACGACGGTCTTATCCTTCCGGTCTATCTTGACGGCCCTGGTGTTGATCAGGACTTCCACATCCTTTGATTCCCGAAAGAATTTCTCGTCACGAAGCATGTGAAAACTGGTCGATTGGAGTTGCTCCGGATCGTTGATGTCTCCGGATATGAAGTAAGGTATCCCGCAACCTCCGTACGAGATGTGTTCGCTTTGATCGACCATTATTACCCTGGAATCGGGTTCCAGTCTCTTGAAACGGCAGGCGGTCTTCGGCCCTAATGCCAGCGCGCCAATGATGAGAATATTCTGTGCCATACCAAAACTCCTATATTGTTGGTCTGCAATTTCATCTTAGTTATAAATCATGTGTTGAGAGCTTTTCAACGTTTTTGTCTTTTATGCAGCGCCTACCTGTGATATTTTGAAATGTCAAGATCAAGCAGCCGAGGTGTACAAGGTATAAGTGGGTTTTGTTTGTGCGTAGTATAGGGTCTTCACGAGGAAGGGAAAAGTATGGATCAAACGAGGCTAGAGCTCACGAGGCTAAAATCATTTTCAGGAAGGAAAGGACCACTCCTTCTCATTATTATGGATGGGGTAGGCGTGGGCCCCCAGGACAAAACCAATGCAGTATATTTGGCCAAGACCCCTAATCTGGATCATCTCTTCTCGTCCAAGCTATATTGCCGGCTCCAAGCCCATGGTGCTTCCGTTGGGTTACCTACTGACAAGGATATGGGTAATAGTGAAGTGGGGCATAACGCCTTGGGAGCGGGGCGGGTCTTTGACCAGGGTGCCCTCCTTGTCAACAGGTCTATTCAGACTGGCCGGCTTTTTGCGTCAGAAATTTGGTCCAGGATTGCCCAACGAGTGAGGAACGGCGGGACACTTCATTTCATAGGTCTACTCTCTGACGGAAACGTCCATTCCCACATAGATCAGCTGTATGAACTCGTAGACAAATGTGCTGAGCTGGAATTTCCGCGGATTCGTGTCCATGCCCTACTCGATGGGAGGGATGTGGGTGAAAAATCGGCGCTTGAGTATGTGATGCCCACTGAGGAGAGATTAAGGAGGATTTCGGTAGGGAAGGGACTGGATTACCGCATTGCCTCGGGTGGCGGTCGTATGAAGGTAACTATGGACCGTTATAATGCGGACTGGAATATCGTGAAGCGGGGATGGGAAGCACATGTGCTTGGGAAGGGCCGCCCCTTTAGTTCAGCAGAGCAAGCTGTCAAGACATTCTACGCCGAGGACTCAGGAATAACTGACCAGTACATGGACGCCTTTGTGATTGTGGATTCGGATGGCAGTCCAGTGGGGCCTATTGTGGACGGAGACGCGGTTATATGCTTTAATTTTAGGGGCGATAGAGCCATTGAACTCTCTCGTGCCTTTATCGAAGAGGATTTTCACCAATTCGATCGTGGTCCTTTGCCTGACGTTCTCTACGCGGGCATGATGGAATATGACGGAGATACACACACGCCTCCTGACTTCCTTGTCTCGCCGCCGGCTATCGAGCGTACTATTTCTGAATATCTTTGCGCTGAAAAAATTAGGAGCTTTGCAGTATCAGAAACCCAGAAATTTGGACATGTTACCTATTTCTGGAATGGCAATCGATCAGGATATATCGATGAATTCCTGGAGACCTATGTAGAGATTCCATCTGACAAAATCAGGTTTGATGAGGCTCCGCAGATGAAGGCCGTGGAGATCAAGAACAGGACAATTGAGATGTTGACAAGGGGTGATTATAGATTTGGCCGCCTGAATTTTGCGAACGGTGATATGGTAGGACATACTGGCATCATGGAGGCTGCAATCACCTCAGTGGAAACGGTTGATGAATGTGTTGGAGAACTTCTCATGGCTATCAGCGAGACTAATGGGATCGCCGTAGTGACCTCGGACCATG
>JAXHTA010000035.1:0-14620 GCA_034190285.1 Thermodesulfobacteriota bacterium
GGCGACATCCTGAAGGCCGCCGAGGCCTTTGATCTCAAGCTCATAGAAGGAGCCGGCCCCAACAAGAAAAGGTGGGGAGGGAACGCATGCCTTGCATCATCCACCGTGTTTTTCCAGACACTCCTTAACGCCTCTGGTTATAGACCCTGGCAGCTTCTTGCCCCTAAAGGTCTAAAGACCTTCTGCATGCCCAATATCGCCTTCAACATGGTGTGCGGCGGCGAGCATGTTCCGGGTACAAAGCAGGATATTCAGGAGATGTTCTTTCTTGCTATGAATGAAAAGTCAATCAAGGCCGTCTTTTCCACAGGCATTAAGTTTTTCAAGCAGTTTGAGAAAAATCTTGTAAGAGACGGCCTTCCCACTGGGACGGCAAAAGAAAGAGGTTTTGTCTTCCCTGTGAGGGATAATAAGGAAGGCCTCGAACGCATAAAGGAGTGCGCGGGACAGATAGGTCTTGAAATTCCGGACTATGCTATCGGAACAGATAATGCGTTTTCCGAGATTCAAAAGAGTGAAGAACTTAGAGACAAGGGCATGTATGATCTGCGTTTTTCAGGCCTTGGGCTCAAGACACGTGAAGAGTTGATCGAATTCAACGCCGAAATCGTAAATGGCGCTGACAACTTCGTCACTATGGAAGATCCTGGTTCGGAATGTGACATCGAGGCCCACAAGATGATGAATGAGAAATACGGAGATCGTGTTCAGATAGTTATTGATGATGCTGCCGTGACCCAGATGCGCTTCATTATCCCTTTTCTTGCTGCCCCTGAAAGGAAACACAGGGCCGGCAACTCGGTACTCATCAAGCTCAACCAGGCCGGGACATTCACAGAGACCTGCCTAGCCACTGAAATAGTCCTCGGACTGGCCGATACAGAGAAGGTGGAAAGATTTCTTGCTGCCCGAAAGGACCTGAAAAAGATACTCAAGGACCTCAAGGCCCTTGGTGTCAACAGCCTTGAGGATGCTATCGACAACATAAAGGGTTTAGGCGCTTCGGCATTCTTTTCCCATCGATCGACCGAAGGCTCTTCGGAATTCTTGCCTCTGATGCCTTTGATTTACGGCTCAGTCTCTAAAAAGCTCTGGTTTAAGGCGGGAGCCCCTAACGGTGAACGCAACCTCCAGAACTATAATCCACTTATACGTGCCGAAGAGGAAATGCGGTCCGCCGGCATCAAGACAAGAGTCGCAGGTTTCTACGGTCTGCCGGACGGGGTGAAGATCCCCGCCTTGACGTAAGCACAAAGGTCGCGTTTTCTTTTTCCCTCAGTACCTTATTATAGGTAAAACGGATACAAAAGCGTCCAGGTGGCTTTTAACATACCCGTGGAGTTCTGCGTCCGCTTCGAACAATATATAGGATACACTATCAAGGTCTTGTTCCAGTAACTCTGACAACGCCCCGCTCAGAGTGGTGCCGGCTTCCATGACAAAGGTGCCTTCTCTTATGTCTTCTCCAGTGGCAGTATATGCCGTGTAGGCCACCCTTACCATGTTCCCATCAGGATTTAATAGGGCATATTCGCCCTCAACCGGGCTGTCGAGATTGATAATACCCCGAGTAAATCCGGTATTTGCCTGGTTATATCCTCCGCAGCCAAGAGCGTCACCGTATCCTACAAGCCCGGCCATATAGCCCTGTTGGGTAGATCCGAACGGCGTATCCCAGGAATATTCAGCTGTCAAGCCCCCCCACCCCGTGTTAATGTCAAAAGCATTAGCTATGTCAAAGCATCGCCGATTTCCAGTGGGTATCGTCCCCATTTCATGGGTGGTGCTGGAGCCGTCTTCCTGGTAGTCAACTCCGGTTAGACTAATATCGTGGTCGCTGGCTAATACATTTTGAACAGCCACCTGGGTCCAATGCCCGTTGCCACCGGAGATATTCGGGATATAATAGTCAAAGACAATGCTTCCGTCCAGGAGCAGTGTAACGATATCCCCTTCCGCGAAATTCTGGGACCCAAACATTTCCATGGCCACTATGCCCTTGTTGCTTGTTACTACGCCACATTCAGCATCGGAATAGTCAGTCCCCAACGATTCGAGGGTAAAGCCATAATATCCGTTCGAAGGTATGGTAATGACAAGGTTCTGTCCATTATTAAAGGTTATAGTCACCTCCGACTCATCATCATCGGGATTAAAAAAAGCAATTCCACTCCACCAATAAATATCATTAGAGAGGTGCGGGATGTAAAGTTTTGTGAAGGTTTCCCTGGCCGCCGGTAGAGAGTCACCCACTTCACCATTACGACTAAAACTACTAAAACCCGCTATATTGCCATTAGCGGAAACCATGGCTGTTATTGCAGTAGGATCACTAGGATGGATTATGAGCGAATTCTTAGGCAGTAGTGTGTTTTGGCTACTCTCCACCTGGAAACCATCCTCTCTGTAATAATTAACTGTAACGTTAGCCGAATGGTCCTCCAGATTGATTATCTTCATTCTTGTCTGCCACATGCCGCTGTTTGTCAGATTAGGGAAATAGAGATTGGTGTGGATCTTTACTGGGCCTCCCTCGTCACTTATCATCCCATTGATACTAAGGTCATCATCTCCTCTCTGTCCATCGACAAAGTGAAGCATGATAGTATTTCCATCGATTTCCGCTCCAGTTTGTCCGTCATAAAGGAACTCATACCAGTGGACGAGACGATTATCCGGTGTAGGTCCATACTTGTAGTAACTTCCTGTATCAATTCCAGAGGATGTGTAAAGAGTAAGGGTAACTTCGTTACCGGATTGGCAACTAACATCAAACCCTAAAAGGCCATAAGGAAAAACTATGTTTTCAGGTGGAGAAGCGCCAGGCTCCATGGCCCGGATGTTATAAAGAAAATTTCCGGACGGAGCAGCTAAGGTAACGTAGCTTTCGCCATCAGCAGTGTGGAACGAGGCAACATTGGATTGTTGCCAGTCAGGACGACCATCGCCATTGCCGTCATAGAGGGGATCATTTCCGCTCGGACCCATCTCCTCACTGCTGCTGATATTATCATGATCATCGACCGGAGCTGCATTCCAAGTGATGTTGGTGTTAACGGCCGGCAGGTTGCCATCGTCAACGTTGACATTAACCGTTTCAGCAACGCTATGAAAGACATTGAAGGTGCCTCGTCCGTTGGCATCGAAGGCATTGCCCGCTGCCGCGATGGTGGCGGTATTACTCGCAATATTGCTCACGTTGAAAGTACCATTATAGAAGATAACCGTTGATGTGCCCCCGGTGACAGTTACAGTCATGTCGTTCGGTACCGCGAGGCCTGTCAGAATTGGGTTGTTGAGGGTATCTTGTGCCTCAATCGTAACAGTGATAGAGGTACCGCTGCTCTGTGGCGAACTCGACGAGATCGCATAATGGTCCACCACCCCGGCGTTCCAGGTAACGCCGGTATTTCCGCTGGCGCTCCCGTCGTCGGCAGTGAAGCTGCCAACGGTCTCGGCAACGTTATTGTTGATGTCAAAGGTGAACTGACCGCCGGCACTAAACGTCGTAACTCCAGCCGAAACAAGTGTAGCCGTTCCGTTAGCGTTGTCGGTGAGCGTAAAACCGCCCGAAGGATTGCTGTAGGTGACCGTGGCGCTGGCTCCGGCAGTATTAAAGCCTACATCCGTGGTTGGATCGAAGTTGGGAATCGGGTTGTTGAGCGCATCCCGGGCGGTAATTCGCATATTGATGGCGGTTCCAGCATTCTGAGGAGAATTCAGGGCCTCTACCAGGAAGTTATTTATCGCCCCGGCGTTCCAGGTAACGCCGGTATTTCCGCTGGCGCTCCCGTCGTCGGCAGTGAAGCTGCCAACGGTCTCGGCAACGTTATTGTTGATGTCAAAGGTGAACTGACCGCCGGCACTAAACGTCGTAACTCCAGCCGAAACAAGTGTAGCCGTTCCGTTAGCGTTGTCGGTGAGCGTAAAACCGCCCGAAGGATTGCTGTAGGTGACCGTGGCGCTGGCTCCGGCAGTATTAAAGCCTATATCCGTGGTTGGATCGAAGTTGGGAATCGGGTTGTTGCAGGCATCCCGGGCGGTAATTCGCATATTGATGGCGGTTCCAGCATTCTGAGGAGAATTCAGGGCCTCTACCAGGAAGTTATTTATCGCCCCGGCGTTCACAGTCAAGGCGGCGAGCGCCGTACTGTTGAGATCCCCTGCCCCCCCAGCATCTGTGGTGATCGTAACATTGACCGTGCCAGGTGTGGCGCCAGTACAGTTTGTGGGCTGCACCTGAATGTTCGTAAACGTAATGGTGCCGGCCACGGTGCTTGCAGTGGTAACACTGAATGTAATCGTACTCGCAAGGGGAGCTACAGAGGCTGCCGCCCCAGCCCCTGCTCCCAGATCAATATCATTTCCACCGCCTGGAGTTGCAGTGACGTTCTGACCAGTATTAAACTGGAAATTGGCTGGAGCAGTGATTACAATTGAGGCTCCAATGTCGGCGGCCGCACCCTCTGTGATCACTGGATCGGGCGCTTGTACCGCCGTAAAACCGGCCGCCGAGCCGCCCACACGAGTATCAGCGCTTACATTAACGGCTCCCGAGGTGGTGACTGTGACCGCAGCCTTCGCCACCGTCCCAATGCTGAGTGCCATCCCCAACAATACGGCAAAAATAGCAGACTTTTTTAGTATCATTTCAATCCTCCTTACTAAAGATGTTCTTTGGGTGGAGCATTCCAGCAAATCTTTGGAGAGATGATCAGAATATTGTGGCCCCAACACTTCATTTCGTTCTATCTCCGTTGCTCTTCTATTTCTTTCTCTTTTAGAGGCCGGTCAAAAGCTGTAATATTTTCTTGCATACAATATGCCAAGATAGGTCATGCTTGAAATATCTTATTGTTTCAGGAGGTTTGTGGAACTCGTCGGAAGGGCTTTTAAGAAGTCGGGGGCGAGACGCTGGGCAGATTATTCCGGAAGCTTATGTTATGTCAATTTTCTGACGTTTAGTACAGTACCCCCTAAGATAAGAAAGCATGTTAATCCCATAAGAGCGCTTACAAGTGTGCCGAATTCCGGATCGGTGTCCGCGGCAGGCAGCGGAATCCCAAGTAATTGAAAATGGTCATATTCGCCTCAAGGGATTTCTTATATCCTGGACGCAGGCTCGATTCCATCATGACCCGATTTGAAATCCAGTCGCCAACCCATATTTCCTCACTGGATTAAAACCAACGAAGAACCAAGAAATCAGGACGTTCGACTGTCAAAGAGAAGGAGATGGGAGAACAATAGGTGTGACTATATTGCTTTGATCGTAAGTAGTGTCTGAACGAAAACTAGGATTTTTCGTTCAGATCAAGGAAGACGAAAGTTACTTATCGAAAAGTCCGCGTATATCCTCCTATCCAAGGGCCATGTGGGTCTCTTTTGTTTTCCCGGACTTTTTGAGAATTTACAGACGATGATTTTAACCGCATGAATACATTGAGGATTTCGAGGATTGAAATTTGAGTATGACGCAGATATGGGCGAACAAGACAGTTTTCGTTCGGGCACTAAGTATTTGGCCTGAATCCCCGGTGTTACCCTTCGGCATTCTTTGGCCTTTGATCGCCCTCAAGTATCCTGGTGACGGCTTCTATCACCTCAAATGCCTCTGGGCCCTTGACTATCACGGCATCAGCTCCGGCATCAAGGGCACGCCTTTTTGTGTTGGTTTGGCTATCAGTAGTAAATATAATCAGTCTTGTGTCGTGGATGTTTTCTTCTGAACGCAGCTTTCGGCATATATCAATCCCCGAAAGTGCTGGAAGCATAAAATCGATCACCGCTGCCGCAGGTCTTTCGCGCACAATGAGATCCAGGCCTTCACGTCCGTCGGAAGCTGTCATCGGATAGAATCCAGCCTTTTGAAAAAGACGGCTATAGAGCCTGAGGATGACTGGATTGTCGTCCACAATGACTAGTTTTCGATGTTCATGCTGGAGTCGTGCAGACTGGTTTTCACTATTTCCGTTTCCATCTATCACCAGCAGTGAATCAGAGCATTCGATTCTCTTCTTCGGATCGGGGAAGATGAAATCACGACCATGCCTGCGCAGGCCAACGACTTCTTGACCCATTTGATGGGAAACTTCGCTGATGGTCCTTCCGAGCATACTGGAGCCTTCCCGAATACTGATCCACTGGGGAGTTGCACAGGGCATTAAAGGGCCGTCGGTCAAGCACTCTGTCTTTCCTGTAGCGCCAAGGATGTCGGCTGCAATCCGTTTTCCTGCTGTTGAAAAAGGAGAGACAACGCTGTCTGCTCCCGCTCGAAAGATCTTCTTCTCCGATGAAATGTCATCGGCCCGTGCAATGATGTAGAGAGTCGGGTTCAGTTCACGAGCGCTGAGTACGCTGAACAGATTGTCGGGATCAGAGTTTAAAAGGGCCAGCAGACCTCTCGCCGACTTTATCCCTGCCTCCAGCAGTATGTCCTCGCGAGTGGCATCCCCTTCGAGGATGAAATAGCCGTTTTCTCGAGTCCATTGGCCTTGCCCTCCTTTGGTCTCAATTATGACGAAATCAACGCCAGCCTCTCGAAAATGCTCGGCAGCGGCAGCACCCACTTTTCCTAATCCACAGATGATGTAGTGAGAATTCAAATTTGATATTTTCTTTTTCATCTTTCTTGACCCCGAAATACTGATCCAGGTATTCTCAAGTAGAGCTTCCGCTATGGAATGACCAGTGATTGCCAGGCATCCAAAGCCAGCCAGAATAATGAATGTTGTGAACCAGCGCCCGATCTCCGAAAGCGGCCTCACCTCTCCGAAACCTACGGTCGTGATAGTGATAACAGACATGTAGATCCCCTCAAGGATCGTGTAGTCTTCAATGAATATGTAACCTGACGTCCCGACGGCAATGATACACAGACATAAAATCAGAGCCATCATGATCCGGCGCTTTGAAGTCATGTGAAAAGCTCGTGGCCCTTGAATCCGGTCAACGACCCCATTCTCAGGTGGAAGACATACCCGTTTAAGGCACAGCCCTTTTTGCGTTGCGAGGGCAGTGAAAAATGATGAGGCTGTCAACAACTTGCTGGACTTCTTTAGAAGTCGCCCATCCGTGATTGCTTTATTTGCAGGAAATATGCCGGGTAGGACCAATGTGAATAACCTGATCGTGCAGGTCATCCCTTTCTACTGGCCATGGACTCTGAGATCGAAGATATGTTTAAACGCCTCCATCACCTCGGCCTTACTCCAGTTCCGATCCCCAAGGAAACCTGATCCAGGAAGCATTTCAAATTGTCTCTTGAATTCCGTACCGAGATCCCTGTTGATACCGGCCCCAAAAAAATCGGGGACAGAGTCATCAATGTCTCCTGATATCCCGAAAGCAGGCCCGAATGTCTCAAGCAGCCCGGCAAGGAAACGTCCAGTGACTATTCCATCACCATCCTTGTCCACAAAAGGATCAGTTAAAAAAACCAGCTTGAGGGCTGCTCCAGTGATGGGCGGGATATCGGTGTGGAAGTTGGCGTTGATGGTCTCAATGAATGCATTGGCCAACAATGCATGAGCAATATTTGAAGGATGCACACCATCGAGGCTGAACAGCCCTCCCAGGAATCGAGGTGTCAAGGGGACGTCAGAGAACACTGCGGGGTTGGCGGAAAGATAGTCAAACAGCCCATTGACGTCCACGACCGGCATTCCAATGCCAGTTGCCTCGTCTTCAATGATCTGATTGAAAATCCCGGTTCTCTGGCGGATGAGTTGGGCCTCGCCTGCGTCAAGGATAAAATCCGGATCCAGCAAAATACTGCCGTCATCCAGGCCGAGTCTGATAAGCAACATAACCACAATACTCGTCAAATCACCCTCAGCCAGGCCAAAATCAGCCCCCAGAAATCTGATCATATCCTGCCTATCGAGCAAAAAGCCGATATTACTGATATCAGGGATGTTGGCAAAGACGACCTTACTCCCCAGCACGTCAAATCTCTGTACGATCTCCGAAAAGCCAGCGGAAAACCGCTCAACTGATGTCAACTGAGAGGCGTCCAGTTTATCAAATGAAATAGCAGCCGAAAGGATGTCGTTGTTCCCGATCCAGCAGACAATGAAAGGGGCCCCAATGGACTCAGTGATCTCCATCTGGCTTCCCAGCCTTGGGAAGAGAATCAGGTCCGTTTCAGAATCTATTTCGCCCTCGTTCGCGGCATCGGCCCGATCATTCAACAGTGAGCTAACGTTTGCACCGGATACGGCAAGGTTGGAACCTGAAACGAAAGGAAACAGGCGGGATCGGGATGATGTATCATATACCTTGCCGAAAGGTCCGCTCAAGATGAGGGGAAGACTCAACGGAGTATGCATCTGAACAGCTAAGAAGCTGAGGTAGCTGTAGGGCTGCGTTCTCCAGCTGGCATCAGCCGACTGAACTCCAGCGCCGATGCTATCCCCAACCCCAACCAATTTGGATGCGCATGCGGCTTCAGCCTGCAACACGCCTATCACTACAAGCATTACTATCCAAGCGCACAATCTCATGCCCGGTCTCCGCTTGTTACCCTTGCCTTTTCGCCAAGGCGTTGAAGGCCTTTTCGAGTCAAGCATTCGGCAAATGAACTACCCCGCAGCAAGCTAGGGGGTATCAAAATGGAAAATACTTTATTTGAACCCCCTCACCCTATCCCTCTCCCTCTGAAAGGTGGAGAGGGAATTTCGTGGTGACCCTGCAGCGAGCTACAGGGAATTATCAAGTTAAACATAGTTTTTCATAAGGAATCAGACACTACCTGTCAAGAGTAACGTTTTGCCTTATATAATCTATGATCTTCTCAGTGACTGTCCCTGGCCCAAATATCTCGGCAATGCCGGAATTCTTCAACGCTGGGATATCTTCATCAGGTATTATACCACCGCCCAGGACCAATATATCCTCTGCACCCTTTTCATTAAGCAGTTCCATAACCCTGGGAAACAGGTAATCATGGGCACCCGAAAGGATACTCATGGCGATGACGTCCACATCCTCCTGTATGGCGGCTTCAACAATCTGGGCAGGCGTCTGTCTCAGCCCTGTGTAAATCACCTCCATCCCAGCTTCCATCATGGCGGAAGCCACAACTTTGATCCCCCTGTCATGCCCATCAAGCCCGGGCTTTGCCGCCAGAACTCTTATCCTTTTGCCCTTATCCATAACGACCTATCTCCTTGTCTTTCTCTTCATGCCTTCTCCGTGCCTCAGCTTCCCACGGTTTTGATCTGTTGAAATTCTCCGAATATCTTTCTCAGAACCCCACAGATTTCTCCCAGTGTGGCATATGTCCTGACAGCTTCCAGGATAAGGGGAATCAAATTCTTATTTCCTTCCGCCCCCTGTTTCAGGTCCCGCAAGGACCTTTTCACCATTTCGCCATCCCGTTCTGATCTGAGCTTTCTCAAGTTTTCAATTTGATTCACCCTGACTTCAGGGTCTACCCTCAGTAAATTGGTCGGCTTATCCTCCTCCACCCGGAAGCGATTCATCCCGACCACGACTCTTTCAGCTTTCTCGATCTCACGCTGGTATCTGTAGGCGCTGTCCTGAATTTCTCGCTGAATATAGCCCTTTTCAATTGCATCAACAGCGCCTCCCATATTGTCTATCTTATTGATATATTCTCCGGCCCTATCGTATATTTCCCTTGTCAGTTCTTCGACGTAATAAGAACCGGCCAAGGGATCGACTGTATCAGACACGCCGGTCTCGTAAGCGATCAACTGCTGAGTCCTAAGGGCGATCTGGACAGCCTCCTCTGAAGGCAGACACAACGCCTCATCCATGGAATTTGTGTGCAAGGACTGTGTGCCCCCCAGTACCGAGGCCAGCGCTTGGAAGGCGACACGCACAATATTGTTCTTAGGCTGTTGCGCGGTCAAGGTGCATCCGGCAGTCTGGGTGTGGAAGCGAATCATCAAGGATCTTGGGTTCTTGGCCTTGAATCTCTCCTTCATGATCCTGGCCCACAACCGCCGGGCCGCCCTGTACTTAGCGACCTCTTCAAGGAAATCCAGGTGGGCATTAAAAAAGAAGGAGAGTCTGGGGCCGAAAGTATCCACATCAAGACCTGCTTTCAGGGCTGCCTCCACGTAGGCTATGCCGTTAGCCAGCGTAAAAGCCACCTCCTGCACGGCAGTGGAACCTGCCTCCCTGATATGATAACCGCTGATACTTATAGTATTCCACAGGGGGACCTCTTCAGCACAATATGAAAATATGTCCGTAATGATCCTCATGGAGGGTTTGGGGGGAAATATATATGTCCCTCGAGAGGAATATTCCTTCAGGATATCGTTCTGTATCGTGCCTCTCAGTTCTCTTACTGATACACCTTGCTTCTCCGCTACAGCGATGTACATGGCCAACAAGACAGCTGCCGGGGCATTAATCGTCATAGAGGTGCTCACCTTGTCAAGCGGAATCTTGTTGAAAAGGGTTTCCATGTCCTTTAAGGAGTCAATGGCTACACCAACCTTTCCCACCTCCCCGATGGCCATTTCATCGTCTGAGTCATAGCCAATCTGGGTGGGCAAGTCAAAGGCCACGGACAATCCTGTTTGCCCCTGCTCCAGAAGAAATCTATATCTTCTGTTGGATTCCTCGGCAGAAGCAAAGCCGGCGTATTGCCTCATGGTCCAGTAACGGGCCCTGTACATTGTGGGCTGAACCCCCCTGGTAAAAGGGAATTCCCCGGGCAACCCGATCTCCGACAAATAATCGGCTTCATCTTGATCAAGGGGCGTATAGAGCCTTTTTAAGGGAATCCCAGAGGTGTTGATGAATTCTTCTCTCCTTTCAGGGCGCTTTTTCACCTGCTGTTCCACGTTCTGTGACCACTTGTTGAAGGCCTCCGACAGACCCTCGTTCCCACTCTGATTAGACATATCATGCCTCCCATTGACATTTTATGTTAAAAAATTAAGGTCGCTTCCAAAAAGGTCAGGGCAGATCCTCCTAAGGTGGCTGAACGAAAACGAAGATTTCTCGTCAAGGTCAAAAAGACCAGAATTCTAACCGCATGAATATATTAAATATTTCGAGGATTACAGCTCTTGTATGACGCGGAGATTGGCAAAAAAGACTGTTTTCGTCCAAAGCCCAAAACCATACGGGATCTTTAAGAAAGTATTTTAATATCATTGACCCTGTCAACGTTTTTTGAGGAGATGTATTTTGCATCAAGCTGACCTCAAGACAAGATATATCCATCACCGAGAAATAGAAAAGAATGGTGGGTCTTAAAATCATAGATAATTCCTAATGAAATCATTTTGTTGAAGCCGAATATGGATTTGTCGCTTGTTTATGATATTGACAAATTTTGGTGGCTTTATTATAGCTACGTCACAGATATCAGTTCACGGTTTGCGGGGATTAATAGTCTGACTCACTATTAGCTCTATGGACTGTGATATGAACTTATTGTGCGAATCATATACTGAATTGAGAGGAATTGAGTATGACACCTAATGAAGTTTTAGACATGTTGCAGGGGACCCTCCGCACAACCGGAATATACCACTTTCAGTGGAATATCATTATTATGTGGGGCGTGGGCTGCCTTTTTATGTATCTCGCTATTGCCAAAAAATATGAACCCCTTCTGTTACTCCCCATTGGCTTTGGTATCTTTATCGTCAATTTCCCCCTTGTTCCCCTTATGGGTTACTCGCATGGACATGCGCAGCTTTTGCAGGTCTTCTACCACTATGGGTTGGAGTGGGAGGTCATTCCCTGCATCATCTTTCTGGGTCTGGGGGCCATGACCGATTTCGGACCGCTTATCTCCAACCCTAAGACCTTGCTCGTAGGCGCCGGTGCCCAGCTTGGCGTTTTTGTCACTTTTACCGGCACGGTTTTAGTCGGCTTCACTCTCAAGGAGGCCGCATCAGTCAGCATCATCGGTGGAGCTGACGGCCCCACAACCATATATCTGACCCAGCACCTGGCGCCCCAACTTCTTGGGCCAAATGCCTTGGCCGCCTATTCCTACATGGCGATGGTCCCTCTTATCCAGCCCGCTATAATGAGGTTCATGACCAATTCAGAGGAAAGAAAAATCCGTATGCGCCAGCTGAGACCGGTTTCCAGACAAGAAAAAATCCTTTTTCCTCTGGTCACGGCAGGCATAATCGCGCTCCTCGTGCCTTCAGTCATCCCTTTAATGGGCATGTTCATGCTTGGGAATCTCATGAAAGAAAGCGGTGTTGTGGGGAGACTGACCGATACGGCCCAGGGATCCCTTATGAACATCGTAACCATATTCCTGGGCATTTCTGTCGGGGCCACCATGCATGCGGACAAATTCTTGAGCTGGAAACCTCTTTTCATTTTCACTCTGGGCCTCGTAGATTTTGCCGTCTGCACCATGGGTGGCATTCTGACCGTCAAAATCATGAACCTTTTCCTGAAGGAAAAGATCAACCCTCTCATCGGTTCGGCCGGGGTCTCGGCTGTCCCTATGGCTTCAAGGGTTTCCCAGGTAGAAGGCCTAAAATACGACAAAACCAACCATCTCTTAATGCATGCAATGGGACCTAACCTCGCCGGCGTCATTGGTTCTGCCGCGGCAGCGGGCATGTTTATTGCCATGTTTGATTAATGGGCCGTTGGCGGCAACCAACGTTTTGTTGCAGTGCAGAACGACCTAAGAACATTTTCCATATGGAGATTTGAAAATGAAAAATTGCTTGATCTTATTAGTGCTTTTGCTCTTTATCAGTCAGGGGCAATCAAGAGCCGATGACTTCTTGGGGGCCCCGGTCGCTCCCGAGGGAAAAATCATGCAGAAAACGGATACGCGATTGGAATTGAGGACCGAGCTGTCTCACAATGAGGTCTTAGACTTTTACAAAGACGCACTAAAAGGGTCTAAAGACATCAAATTTCGCGAGTGGAAAGACGCCACTTACATAGAAGACGATGGAAATTGCGACTGGCATTCCGTCACTATCTCGAAGGGAGGTGGAGACGGCACCACTGTAATAATAGTAAAAGACAACTGGACATGGATTATCGGCACCCTGATCCTTAGATACATAGGCGTGTTTGTGGTCCTCATCGTACTGTTTATTGGCATGTCTATTTCCGGAGGAATTATCTCTAGATCAGTCAAGAAGACCGATTGAGAGAAGCCGCCCAGATAGAAGAAGGCTGTCCCCTTATTTTGTGTTATCCTTGGGAAGTATTATTAGGTTTTTGTCTTGTCTCTCCGAGGGTAGTCTAAAGGTGCAGGAAGATAGAAAGGACGCATGGGTCCCTTGTTTTGAATGCCGCAGCACATAAATTTTTGCGCCGCACGCTCAAAGCCCCCGGATTGTCTTATCCCGCCCCAGCACAGGCATTGTTGAACAGGGTTTTCCTGCTGGAGATTCAGCAGGGCAGGCGGATGGTTCAGCCATTTATGGAAACGCCCTTTATGGGGCTGCCCGCGGATGCAATTTACTGCGACACAGCCATTCCGAGAACTAAGGGGAGACCTTGAAACCTTACCTTCATCTGTTTCGATACGAATACAAAGAAATCAGTGAGGCTTCCTGAAGAGGTTAGGAGGAAGTTAAAGGACAAGAGCCAGGGGAGGTGACAAGAGCATGGAAGATTTGAGAGAATTTCTGAGGTTGTTAGAAGAAAAAGGGGATATCCTCCGGGTAAAGGAGACATTGGAACCTCGCTTTGAGATCGCAGCCTTCTTGCGTGTACTGCTTGAGAATGGAAATAGCGCGGCCGCCTTTTTTGAGAGTGTCAAGGGTTACCAGGTCCCTGTAGTAGGCAACGTGCTCGGCACGAAAAAAAGGCTTGCCTACGCCTTTGGTGTAGAAGAAGAGGAAGTCGGAGACACCTATCTTGAAAGGCGGGAGAGGCCGATAGAACCAGAGATTTTGGCAGATGGTCCTGTCAAAGAGATGCAGATATTACGAGATCCGGATATATTGGAGCAGATCCCTGTGCTTACCCACCATAAGCGAGATGCGGGGCCCTATTTCACCTGTTCTACGGTGGTCGCCAGAGACCCTGATACAGGTATGAGGGGAATGGGTATCCATAGAATGCAAGTAAAGGATAAGAATAGAATCGGTATATTTCTTGCCACTCCTCCCCTCTCTCATTTCCTTGCGAACGCCGAAAGATTGAACAAACCTCTTGAGATAGCGATCGTAAATGGAGCTGATCCCCTTACCTTTTTCTCTTCCGTTGTCTGGGCGCCCCACGGAACTGACAAGTTTGCTGTCGCCGGTGGGCTTGCGGGAAGTCCGGTTCAGCTTATAAAGTGTGAGACCGTGGACCTTGAAGTTCCGGCCCGTGCAGAGTATATCCTTGAAGGCCATATAATACCTGGAGAAAGGGAGACGGAAGGTCCTTTCGGAGAAAGCACCGGCTATTATCTGAAGTATGAAAACCCCGTTTGTCTTATAGCAGGCATTACACGCAGAAAAGACCCATTATATCATGCCCTCCTCCCCTTTTCGGCTGAGGAAGGAGTCCTGCTCGACTTCTCATGGGAGATGGACCATTTGGCTGTAACCAAAAAAGTATTCCCCTTTGTCCGAAAGGTCCACCTGACCGCCCTCGGGATGGTAATGGTAGTGCAGATTAAGAAAGGGGAAGAAGGGGACGGGAGGCG
>JAXHTA010000350.1:0-4379 GCA_034190285.1 Thermodesulfobacteriota bacterium
ATCGAACTTGCAGCCTTTGTTGGTGTTGATTACTTAAGGTTTTATAAGGCCATTTACCCCTTTCATGGCGTGTCTCAACTATATGACACGGCAGCCCATTTCACGGAGTTGGACTTGGGCCTCGGCCATTGTAAGCGGATCTTTGTTCGAGAGGTCGCATTTCGAAACAAAGAAGATGTTAAGAATTCAGCCTTTTGAAAATAGGGCTCTTTGACCCTTGACCAGCTTACATTTGTTTCAAAGGGCTAAAGTGTTACAAGACAAGAATCTTTCTTGGTATACCAGGAACGTCAATTAACGAAGAGCATGATAAATGCCGAATAAGATGCTCCCAAGAGATGAAGCTCCAATGGTGGAAGTCATAATCGTTACGTGGAATAAGAAAAAAGATGTAACGCGACTGCTCGAGCAGCTGAAGGACATCAATTATCCGGATGACAGACTGGAAATAGTGGTAGTGGACAATAATTCTTCCGATGGGACTGTCCAGGCCATAGAGTCCTCCTATCCAGCCGTACAGCTCATCAGGAATCCTGAAAACCTTGGTGGTGCAGGTGGGTTCAATACCGGTATGCGATGGGCTCTTGAAAACAGGCCTGATGCCGAATATATGTGGCTCCTCGACAATGATATTCTGGTGGACAAGAATGCCCTTAGAGCACTTGTGGATGTCATGAATACTAATCCACAGGCCGCTATCTGCGGATCCAAGATCGTGAATACTGATAATCATGATGAGGTCATAGAAGTAGGCGCCTTTATCGACTACAGCTTCGGTGAAATCCGGAGGAATATGCCGGAGTGGAGAGAACTTCAGGACCCAACAGCGGTCTTCGAGGTGGATTATGTCGCAGCATGCTCCTTACTGGCCCGGACATCATCTGTTAGGGAGGTGGGGATCTGGCACGATGAGTTCTTCATCTACTGGGATGACATGGAGTGGGGGGCGCGCTTTAATGCTTTCGGCTACAAGGTACTGGCAACCAATGCCTCGATTGTCTATCATCCGACCTGGGCGGGCCGAACTGCTGATAATACGGCTGTCTGGCGGAACTATTACAGGACGCGTAATTCACTATGGTTCTTTAACAACTACTGCCAGGGAATGAAGAGGCGACTTCTTTTGAGCAAGATGGTTCTTCGCTTTACGGCGCTTTCCGTAATTACCTGCCTTCAGGCCCATGCCGCCCTTTCTCGTGCCATCCTGGATGGGGTTGGGGACTTTCTTTCCGATAGTTATGGCAAGAAAGATGTCCCCCTGCCTCCCGACGATCTTGAACAATACGTCCTGGACAAGAAGTGCCGTAACCTGGGCATATTCCTCCCTGACAACTGGTATGGAGAAAAGGCAAGAGGGTTTATCCGTGATTTAGCAGAAAGGCTTCCGGGAATGAGAGTATGGGCTATCGTGCCGGAAATGGACAGGGATGCATGGGAGGGCGTTTGCAGTGAGGCTGACATTACTACGTATAGAATCTCAAACGGGTCAATTCCCTGGACCGATAAACTCAGACTGCTGGCCTCATTTGGGAATACATCATGGAACCTTTTGCTTACTGGCCTCCAGGTTCCAAGGATGGGCGCTATCCGAGGCAGAGATATCGCCAGGGTGGATTTCGCCAACGGGATCGTCATTGCCGTTGAAAAGATGCGTTCAAGTGCCCTTCTCCGTATTCCATTTTTGGCACTGGTATTCTTGCTCAGAGTCCTGGCATTCCCGCCGAGAAAAGACCCGGCTCGCCTGGAGAAAAAACGGTAATCGTCCACTATTTCATTCATTGGGAGACGGGTCTTGAAGCCGCTGGATCTAATTCTGAAAAGGGAGACTGAACGCATATGAGGGTTCTAATTCTTGGTGGTGGGCTCTGCGGCTTGGGAGCCGCGTGGCGGCTCGCCGAGCTGGAACATGAGGACTGGGTCCTTTGCGAGAGAAACGATCACTGGGGCGGGCTCTCAGCGTCGTTTCAGGACGAGGGAGGTTTCTGGTGGGATTTAGGCGGGCATGTCTTGTTCAGCCACTATCATTATTTTGATCAGGTTATGGATAGCCTTCTTGGCAGAGAGGATGGATGGGTATTCCATGAGCGAGAGGCCTGGATCAGGATGCAGGATCGTTTTATACCCTATCCCCTGCAGAATAATATCCACCGTCTGCCAAGGGATGTCTATTGGGAGTGCCTTGAGGGCATTATCGATATCACGAAAAACGGTCTGGACATAGTCCCGGCCAACTTCGGCGAATGGATAGAGGCTACCTTCGGAAGGGGGTTGGCAAAGTGGTTCCTGATGCCCTATAATTTCAAGGTCTGGGGCTACCCGGTGGACCAAATGGACTGGTCGTGGGTCGGGGAGAGGGTTGCTTCGGTAGACATCAAAGACATATTGAGAAATGCGGTCTTCGATGAGGATGACAAATCCTGGGGCCCCAACGCCCTGTTCCGTTTTCCTCTCCATGGAGGAACGGGCGGCATCTGGAGGACCCTGGCTGAGAAACTTCCGCAGGACAGGATACATATGAACCGAGGGGCAACAAGCCTGTCGGTTCATGACCGTAGAGTAACATTTACAGACGGTACGGCCGAAGATTATGATGTCCTTTTGAGCACAATACCTCTGACCGACTTGGTCCGGATTGCCGATATGGAGCCGCCTTTCGAATTGGAACCGCCGCTTAAATACTCGGCAACCCACATCATAGGGCTTGCCCTTAAGGGGGGCCCCCCTGACAACTTGGCGACAAAATGCTGGATCTATTTTCCGGAGGACAACTGCCCGTTCTATCGTGTGACCGTTTTCAGCAACTATTCTCCAAATAACGTGCCTGATATCGAGAATCAATGGTCTCTCATGTGCGAAGTAAGTGAAAGCCCTGTCAAGAGACTGGATAGAGATCGACTTGTTGAAGACGTCATTGACGGTGGCCTGCATGCCGGGCTTTTGTCAGATCGCCGTGAGGTCGAGCATACCTGGCATGGTTTTGTTGAAAAAGGCTATCCCACACCGAGCCTGGATCGAAATAGCCTTGTTTTTCCGCTTCTTGGGCGACTGGAGGACGCGAGTATATATTCCAGAGGACGATTCGGAGCGTGGCGGTATGAGGTGGGCAATATGGACCATTCTTTTATGCAAGGTGTTGAATCTATAAATCGTATCTTGGCATCAGGGGAAGAGTTGACACTGTGGTATCCTCAGATAGTCAATAGCATGCATCCATCCGGACGGAAACGTTAGTAATTGTCCTTTATGTTTCCCCCGCCGGCAAAATGGGGTAGGGGGGCAACGGTCCGGGTCCCAGGTGTCCGGCTTTTTAGTTCAGAGTAAACGGAGTCTAAAAGCACAGGTGCGCGTCCATGAATAGTAGCCACCGGCCAAGATTGAGTATAGTGTTTCTGAATTACAACCGACTGGCGGATACGCGGCGGACGGTAATGCACTTGCGGACTCTTTTGGCTGCCCGCGATGATATCGAGGTCATTGCAGTGGACAATGCTTCCTCTGACGGCACCAGGGCTTACCTGCGAAGCCAAGCTCATTGGCTGAACCTGGTTGAGGCGGAAAGCAACCTGGGAATCGCAGCTCTGAATGAAGGTTTCAAACAGGCAAAGGGCGATTACATATTCGTACACGATGATGATTCCTACCCCTGTGATGAAGCCACGCTGGATTTCATTATCGGTTGTCTTGATACGCGCTCGGAGGTGGGCGTGGTGGCCTGTCGTATTGAATCGTCGACCGGACAGGTTGTCCGCACTTGGCATCTACCCCAGACGGACTCGCCGGGGCCCTCTATGGCGTTTGTAGGTTGCGGGTTTGCTATACGCCGATCATTGTTTGAGAAAGTAGGCTGGTATCCGGGTTGGTTTTTCCTATATCAGAATGAGATGGAGGTTGCCATACGAGTCATGAAACAGGGGTACGGTATCCATTACGACCCCTGTTGCCGGGTGGTCCACCGTGAATCCACCACAGGCCGTTCGAGCTGGCGGCGGGTCTATTTCCCGACCCGCAACACCATCTGGATCATTCGCCGATACTTCCCCTTTCCCGGTGCAGCGTATTTGATCGCATCCCGCCTCTGTATGGGGTTCATCAGAGCAGCTCAATCCATGGAATTCGGCTGGTACCTCAGAGCGGTCAGGGATGCCTTTAGCGAACCGGTCGGAAGAGATATATTGCCTCCGGCATTGAGAAAAAGGCTGACCGAGTTTCGGGAACAGAATAGTCTGTGTCACCAATTGACAAGACTACTATCGTAACCGGGCAATGGCTCTTGATATCCTCTTTTAGAACATGAAAAGAAATCTCACATGTTCCCTAAAACGGCCTGGGCTATAAACAGGGGTCTGCCTTTGATAGATACGGGAAAAGGCCTTGTGGAG
>JAXHTA010000351.1:0-4346 GCA_034190285.1 Thermodesulfobacteriota bacterium
AAGAGGTGGAAGGAGTACGGCTTTGAAATGGACGCAATCGTCCTCCCTGAGGGTAGCGTTTTCGAAGGTTAAGGAAGGTAACGAATTGCCAATGCACCGTGTTGGCGATTCGGAACAAAACCAAACCAGGGCCGTCAGGGCCAAAAAGACGGGTTCTGAATTACTGAAAAAAACTGGTTTTCGGATTACTCATCAAGTGTCCGTCCGTAACAGCGGGTGTTTGTTTAAGATCAAGGCATGCGAAAAGAACTACCGCAGACAAATGTTTGATATTATGAGAATTATCCTTGACTCTAATGTAGTGATTGCGCAGTAAGACCATTGCCGGATGGACTGTTATCAGAAAGAGAGGAGTATCTTTAATGGCTGAACAAGAAAAGCTGACGGAAAATGAAAAGAGGGGCATAGTAGCCATCAACGTGGACTTGAGTTGCGACCTCAAGTGTGAGAGCTGCGAGCGGTTCTTTAAGTGCAAGAACCCTGAAAAGCTGAAGATATTTGATCGAAGGCGGATGGCGAGGGCCAGAGAGACGATGGCTGGCATAAAACACAAGATCGCCGTCTGCGCCGGCAAAGGCGGCGTCGGCAAATCTACGGTCACAGTGAATCTGACGACTGCCCTGGCAATGCGGGGCAGGAAGGTGGCAATATTGGACCAGGACCTGGACGGCCCATGCGTGCCTAGGATGCTAGATGTACTCGACAGACGGCTTTCCATGGGGAGAAAGGGCATTATTCCAGTTGAAGGACTCCTGGGAATAAATGTGGTAAGCATGTCCCTGATCAGGGATGAAGAGGATACAACCACCTGGTTCCATGAACTCAGAAGAAATGCAACAGAGGAATTCATAGCACATGTGGAGTATGGGAAACTGGACTACCTCCTCATAGATCTTCCACCCGGGACAAGCTCTGATGCAGTTAACATAATGGAATACATACCGGACCTGGACGGCATGGTCATCGTCACAAATCCTACCGCCGTATCCCAGATCGTGGCCAGGAGGGCCACTTTGATGGCCATAGAGGGCGGCGTTAATGTTCTGGGAGTCGTGGAAAATATGAGCGGGTTTGTCTGCCCCGGCTGCGGAGAGGTAGAGTATGTTATGATGAAAGGCGGAGGGGAGGCCCTTGCTGAAGAACTAGAAATCCCCTTCTTAGGGAGGATACCTCTGGATCCTGCCATAAGCAAGAATTCCGATACGGGCAAACCCTATGTACACTCCTTTCCGGACAGCGTGCCCGCAAAAGTGACCTCGGGCATAGTGGATCAAATCGAAAAGATGGTGGGCTGGGAAAAATGATAGAGCTGGCGAGCATTCGAACTTGCCGCAGGAGGATATAAGATGTCTGAGCTTCTGGATATAAACGTAGAACTGAGCTGTACAGGGAAATGTGAAGGGTGCGAAAAGTACTTTGAGTGCGCTTTGCCAATAAAAGATCAGCTGCTTTTGCAGACAAGGATGCAGAAGGCCCGAAAGGCTCTGGATCGGATAAAGCACAAGATCATTTCCGTTGGCGGAAAAGGCGGCGTAGGAAAGACCCTGTGCGCTGCCAACATAGCCACTGCCCTGGCGATGAAAGGACGAAAGGTGGGTGTCCTCGATCAGGTATTTGACGGTCCCTGTATTCCCAGGATGCTCGGGGTTGAGGGCAAGGGAATGGAGTACACGGAGGAGGGGCTGATACCCACTGAAGGCGTAGCCGGGATAAAGGTCGCTTCAATGGGTTTGATCCTTGAGGAAGATGAAGTGATTACCTGGTTTCACGAGATGAAGAGGAACGCCACCGAGGAACTCATATGCCATGTCCTGTGGGGAGACCTCGATTACCTTGTAGTGGATGTCCCAGCTGGCACGAGTTCCGATACTGTAAATGTGATCCAGTACATACCGGAGATGGATGGATCAACAGTTGTGACAATCCCTTCGGAGGTCTCCCAGGCCGTTGCCTATAAGGCGATAGTCTTACTGCAAAAGGCCAAGGTACCCATATTCGGAGTCTTTGAAAATCAGGCTGCTTTCACTTGTGGAAAGTGCGGCCTCCAAACGGACATCCTTCAGAGCGGTGGCGGGGAGATTATAGCAAAGAAGACAGATGTCCCTTTTATAGGCAGCATACCCCTGGATCGCAGAGTTGCTGAGTGCGCTGATGCAGGAGTACCTGTGGTATACAAATACCCTGATAGTGAGGCTGCTAAGATATTTGTCAAGGGCGCTGATCTGATTGAAGAACGGTGCAAAATGGCCTGAGTCCTTACAGGAACCGTTAGAGACTAAGGAGGAAAAGCTATGGATCTTAGGGATTGGTTGGATATATTGAAGAAAAACGATAGGCTGCAAGAAATAGACGTTGAGACGGATTGGAACCTGGAGGCCCCGGCCGTATCTGTTATGGCCAACCGGGTTGCCCATAAGGGTGTGCTGTTCAACAAAGTTAAAGGGTATCCTGATTGGCGGCTTTTTGGCAGCACGGTTTCCCAGTCATCGAGGAAGAGAAAATGGGAAACCACCTGTTTAATGTTGGATCTTCCTGTTGATATGTCGCGCAAGGCCCACCACAAAGATTTTGAGCGGAGGATAAGCACTAGCATTCCACCTACTGAGGTGGCCCCTGCGGACGCTCCGTGTAAAGAAGTCATCCATATGGGCAAGGACGCAAATGTCTTTGATCTTCCCGTTCCTTATCTCCACTCCACGGACGGTGGGAGGTATTTGAGCTGGCATGCCATTGTACAGAAGGACCCTGACACCGGATGGACAAACTACGGGTGTTACCGCGTGATGTGCATTGGGCCGAGAAAGCTGAGCGCTCTTCTCCTTCCCATGCAACAGGGCGGAGCTATATATTTTCAGCAATATGAAGCCAGGGGAGAGAATTGTCCCTATTGTATTGCAATTGGTGGCGACCCGATACTCTTCCTGACCTATGTTTTTGGTCTCCCGACAGGTGTGTGTGAACTGGATTTAGCCGGAGCCCTCCGCGGAGAGCCTATGAGAGTTGTAAGGGCGGAAACCAACGATTTGCTTGTCCCTGCTGATGCGGAGGTTATCATAGAAGGCGAAATTCTAGCGGGCAGAATGGTCGACGAAGGCCCCTTTGCGGAGTTCAGTGGCTATGTGCACGGAAGGATGAAAAACCCCGAGTTTCGCGTCCACTGCATAACCAGACGAAATGAGCCCATCCTTCCCTTCGCTTGCATGACAATGTCTATGGATGAGGACAACACTGTAATGAGCACCACGATTGAACAGGAACATATGATAACCCTCAAGGAATCAGGGGTCAAGTGTGTGGATATTGTTCATGGACCGGATAATCCCAACTTCCAGTTCGGTGCGGTTAGGGACCCCGAAGACATTGGCGAAATCACAAGGTTTGTGGATGAACTTGCCGCCCATAAACTCGCCTCTTATGAGAACTGGTTTATGGTGACTGATCCTGATGTGAATATTGACAGCATCGACAGGAGTTACAGAGAGTTTGCTCTCAATACGGATTCGAGAAAGGATTTGCATGTCTCGGACCTGGATGCCTTCAACAACCCCTTGCTGTTCGATACGCCCTATGAGGAAAGGTCAAAGATGATCAACCAGTCGAAGATATGGATTGATGCGACCACCGGAAGGAAACCAAAGGAACAAAAGCCTAAGAAGAATGAGTTTGAGGTCGCCTTTCCCGAGACAGTAAAGAACAAAGTCAAGGAAAACTGGGATAAGCTGGGTTTTGACCGGGCGTTTGAGGAAATAGAACCGGTGGACCCCGATTGGCTGTTTAAGGCCTAATGTTAATGATTTCAAATAACTTATTCAGCATCTTCATACCACTTGCCTCCCCCGTTCAAGGGGGAGGCCGGGGGTGAAATGGCCTACAAGGTTGTGTAGACCCAAGATATCTTAAGGAGAATAGGACATGGAATACTACATCGCACAGGGAACCGTCCAGGAGTTGGAGGACAAATTTGACGGAACTGAAGTCGTTGAGGTGGAAGTCACGTCCAAGGATGACTTTGTTAGACATCTGATGAAAGCCAAGATATCCAAGTCTTTGGATGCCTTGCCCGGCGCTGAACCTCTGTGGGTAAGAGGTGACGGCACGGGACTTCCCACCAACGATGACCCGTGGGGTATTGAGATAATCGAGGAGGTAGACGAAGAAGATTAGTCGCGAGGTAACGGCATGGAATATGAGTTCTATCTGGATGAGGAGCAGGGCGTCCTCGAACCTCCGTTGGATCAAGAAACGGAGGTGGAGCTAAGAAACCCCCAGACGCTCGAGAAGTTTACGGCTAAGGTGTTTATTGCAAAGGAATCTTCAAGATTGGAGGATCCTGACACCCTTTGGCT
>JAXHTA010000352.1:0-4341 GCA_034190285.1 Thermodesulfobacteriota bacterium
TTTCAATCAGCGTTTCTGTCCTGTAAGTATTAAAGACATCTGGCCTGTTTATGGTTACCTTGGCGACCCAGTCCTTCTTCTCATAGATAATGTCCTTGAATTGAAAACTCTCCGGATCTTTCCCCTCGAACTTCCTTTTAGCCATAATTAATCTCCTTTACTGTATTTCGTTTTTCGTCATCTATAAACTGTCCCATTCAACCTCCCTTTCTTTCAACCTCAAGCGCCTTAAGGACTTTTCTCTTTATTTTACCATCAGGAGTCTTTGGGATCTCATCAATGAATTCTATTTCTTTGGGGTATTCGTGCTTGCTTAACCTGGTTTTTACGAATTCCTTGATTTCTTCCTTCAGTTTTTCAGATGGCTCACAGTTTATCGACACAAAGGCCTTTACGATCTGACCACGATCCTTGTCTGGACTGCCTATAACACCGGCCTCCTCTACCGCCGGATGTTTCAACAGGGCCTCTTCGATTTCGATAGGCCCTATGGTGTATCCCGCAGAGATAATGACATCATCGGCCCTTGCCTTATACCAAAAATAGCCGTCCTCATCCTTGTAAGCGGAATCGCCTATTCTCACCCACCCCCCTTTATCATCCTTGAGCGCAATCTGTCCTTCTTCTCCAGTGGGCAAAACGTTTCCATCGTCATCAATAATGGATGCCTCTTTGCCGCCGATCATCGGCTTACCCAGACTGCCCGGTTTGACCTTCCAGTCCTTGAAACCGGCATAGTTCAGGGCGATAGGCCCGGCTTCCGTGGTGCCGTATATGCAATGGGGAACAACCCCAATTTCATCCTTGACAAAATCAAAGAGGTCCAGAGGCATGGCCTCACCAGTGTATGAGAAAGTCCTTAATTTCAATTTATAATCCTTGAGCTTTCCTGATTTCAAGACAAGGCGAAAATGCGATGGGATGGCCGACACATTAGTTACTTCGAAGTCTTGCAGCGCTTCAAGAAATGTCTCAGCATCAAATTTGCCGGAATATGTACCCAAAGCCCTTCCGAATATCAAAGGCCCTATAGTCCCATACCATATGCCGTGCCCCCACGCAGGAGAGGAAGGACAAAAATAATTGTCATCATCCTTAAGGCCTATGCCGAACTTGACCACGGGTGCCGCTACAGTGATAGCCCCGTGACGGTAAAGAATTGACTTAGGTGCCCCCGTAGTCCCGCTGGAGAATTGAATCATGGCCAGATCTTTGGCCTTTGTGGTTGGCTCGTAGTGCTCCTTCATCTTGCCTATTTTTTCCACCAGATCATCAGCATAAATCACGGCCAGGTCTTTTCCAGCTTCTTCATTAATGAGGCTGGCCATCTCTCTTGTAGTAACAACTGCCTTGGCCTCTGACTTTAAAATTCGAAAGGCAATGGCGTCAGGACCGAAAAGAGGTGAACAAGGAACGACCACGGCCCCTCTCCTGAAGGTGCCGAACATGCCCACATAAAACTCAATGGATGGCGCCAGCAGAAGGGCCACACGGTCACCGAATTCAATGCCGTTTTCCTCAAGGAAAAATGCGAACTGCGACGTTAGCCGCGAAAACTCACCGAAGGTATAGGTTTCGCTTCTGTGGTCATCAAACTTTATCCTGATCGCCGTATCACCTTTTGGATGCCGATCAATACATTCGTGTACTATATTGAACCGCTCCCGGGTGCCTTCGAACACCTCCCATCTCTCGTCCCAGGTAAAATTCTTCTCAGCTTCTTCATAAGTCTCGTATTCTAATTTCATATTCGTTCTTTTCCTCCTTTTCCTCCTTTGGCACGCACATGGCGGTCATTTAAGTTTATCTTATCAGACTTTTCCACCTTTTCATATCCAAAAATTCCGCATTAAGAGGGCTGCCGGGCTTGTTCGTATTTTGTATCATCAGTAAGTAAAGGGCCACGGGACCAAGGCCCGCCGTGCTTTATGTCTGTGGTGCCCAAGGCTGGCCTTGAACAGCTCTATGTATATTATCCAATGGTATCAAGAATGTTGACGAAGGCCTAAAGAACCTATCATGAAAAGGAATGGAGTTCAAGGGGAAAAAGACATAAATAACTGAAACTTATGATATAAAGACTATCATTTTCGTAACTACGCCAAACGTCCGCATCCCGGGTAAGGTAATGGGTCGGAATCTAACGGGCAAATCTGAAATACCTCAAGAGCGCTGGGGTCCCCAATTCCATAAGAAAGGAAGCCGGAATGCCTGAGGTCGATACAGAATTCATCGACAAGTATTTCTTATTGCGTGGGTTTGAGCTTGACGCAAAATCTCCGGTCCCGTATTATCCATGTTCTGATCCTTACTGCTTGAGGGTGCACAGGTTCAGTTGTTTTCTCCTCGAACCTGCCGGTTTAAGAAGCATGGTTAATGGATGCGTATGACATTTCATGCAGCGAGAACAGCTCTCAACTCAGGTCTCCTCACCTTTTGTATCGTCCTTTTGGTCTTGTTATATAATAGTCCCGGCTACACAACCGTTTTTGACCCCGGCGCCTTCGGAGTCAGACCTGAGGGGATGGGAGGGGCGGTCGTGGGGCTTCCGAATGACACGATAAGTGCGTTTTACTATAACCCTGCTGGCATAGCTGAGTTGAAGGGTACACATGTAACATCGGGGATTTTCCGGCTGAAGATGCCGGCAGAGTATGATGGGGCTCGTTATAAGGAAGAGAACTCTGATACTCCCGTTCTGCCTTACATTGCGCTCGTGACGGACGCAGTCGCCCCTGTTGGCCTGGGCATAAGCGTACTCAGCACCCTTGGCACGGGCTTCAGCTACAAGGACTTCCCCCTTGGCAACAGATACATCGACATAAAATCTTCGGCCGGCTTGCTTAGTATAAACCCCACCTTCGCCTATGAGGTGAATCCCAGATTATCTCTCGGTGTTGAAATAAACATAGGTTACTGTATATCAGAAATGAAGATGCCTCTTCTGACTCCGGCAGCACAGGGATATCTGAAAACAGACGCGGATGGTTTTGGTCTTGGCGTTCTTCTCGGTCTACTCTTCAAGATATCCCCTTCTCTGAATTTCGGAATGTCCTGGCGTAGCCCCATGAAAACAGGCCTTAAAGGCGATTTTCACCTGGAGGGCCTGAACGGCGATATGGATGTGGATTATTATTGGCCTCAGATGTTGCTGGCCGGGATCGGATATTACGTAACCCCTGACCTTGCCCTGGGGTTGTGCGTCAAATGGTCCGACTGGTCTGATTTCAATAAATCTGAATTCAAATACGAGTCATTTCTTCCTGATACTCCGGTTACCACTGGTGCTGAAGATACCTGGAGGTTTCAGGTTGGAATGGAGTACTTCGTCGTGAAGAGTCTGGCCCTGCGCTGTGGTTACATCTACGATCCCGCTGCCATCAAGAAAGAAACGATCTCGCCCATGCTCCCTGACATGGATATACACGAAATCTTCGCCGGAATAGGCCTGCGTATCGGCAAATTTTTCCTCGAATTGGGGACAAATTACGGAATGTGGTCCGAAACGAGAGTCTCAAATTCCACGACCGGATTTGAAGGAAAATACTCTGGATACCGTTATGGGACTGGCATTGAGATGACCTATTGTTGGTGAAAACACGTGCCGGCTTCTCATCCGCCAAGTCCTCACCTTACTGCGCGTTGTTCTTTTTGTGATAAAGAGAAGGCCGTGCAGAGTTTTGGGTGGGTGAATCCAATATTGCAGGCAATTTGGCCCCTATCTTGCAATGTTAGGCTAGTCAACAGATCTCCTGCCTTTTTTTGATCTTCCTCATTGGCGAGCAACCAAGATCGAGTTCTATTGAAACCACACAGAATACGCCGCAATTTGTGCAGGGGATGAATGCGTTGCGGCGGAAAAGGGGGCACAGCAGTCAGGCTAAGAGCAACTGGATTCAGTCTACGATGTAATTTCAGCAAGTCGCCAGGGTATGGTACCGTCTTCAGATGTTTAATATGAACGTCCAACATCGAGCATCCAACGTCGAATTTTGAATAAGGTATTCTACCATTTTATAAGAAGGCTGAAAGAAGCGATTTCATCATTCGATGTTCAGTAAGTTCTCAAAAAGTCCGGGAATACAAAGGGGTCATGTAGGTCTCTTTTTTAAAGGCCGCAACATAAATTCTTACGCCGCACGTTCAACGCCCCCTGGCTAATTAAATACTACCTCATTACAGGCGGAAAGGGCGGCCGCTTATTGAGTGGGCCTCCTATGGGGCTGGCCTCGGATGAATGTTACGGCAACACCGCCGTTTTCTGAAATGAGGCAAAACTTTGCGGCCTTTAAAAAAGAGACCCACAGGGTTCTTGGATAGGGGATATACCCGGACTTTTTG
>JAXHTA010000353.1:0-4340 GCA_034190285.1 Thermodesulfobacteriota bacterium
GGCGCATAATAGACCATTTTCTCAACCAGCCCTTTGTTAAGGTGGTTATAGTAGTGGACGAGGATGTAAACGTATACAACCTCGGCGAAGTTATCTGGGCGGTAGCCACCAGGACAAGGCCCCTGGAAGATGTGGTGATCAAGGGTGACCTGCCAGGCCTGATGATCGATCCAACAACCCAGGTCGTCGAGTTATCTTCTGACCGACTTCATACAATGCTCCCCAAGACATCCAAGGTGGGGATTGATGCAACAAAACCATTGAAGGAGTTGGAGGGATTCGAAAAGGTAGATGTCCCTGAGGTCTTTAGGAGAAATGTTGAAGAAATCGCAAAGAAATACTGTGTTTAGTTAAGGTTTTATATCTATTTATTAAGTCTATTTATTAAGGGGATATGGTAATGGATGTATTGGATTGTGATGTTCTTGTAATTGGTGGAGGGGGTGCCGGAGTCGCTGCAGCGGTCGCTGCCGCTGAAGAAGGGGCCGGTGTTATGCTTGCGTCCAAAGAGCCCGTCGGATATGGAAACACCAAGTTGATAGGGGGCGTCATCGCCATTCTCCCACAGGCTGAAGGCGCCCATGAAGCATTTCTGAAGGATATTGCCGAGAGCGCCGAGGGCATCAATAACGAAGAGATCACCAAGGTACTTGTGAACGGATCCGTGAGGCTCAGAGATATTCTTGAAGACAAGCTAGGTGTCTTTCTTGGTCGCGATGAGGAAGGCAATTTCCCCTCAAAAGCCGTAATAAAGGCCGGGGGACATTCCCAGGCCCGCTCTCTTATCATCCCGGGCAAAGGGCAGGCTTTGAGCCTTTCCCTAAGAGGCGCAACGGCGAAATACGGCATAGAAATCTTAAATGACGCAATGGCGGCCTCCCTTCTATGCCACGAGGGAAAGGTGGTGGGAGCGGTATTTTTGGATGTGAAACATGGAAAGACCTATGCAGTCCTCTCCAGAGCAGTAATTCTTGCAACAGGAGGTTGCTGCTGGCTGTATTATCCTTTTACGGATGTAAGCAGGACAACAACGGGCGATGGGATGTCTCTCGCCCTTCGTGCGGGCGTCGAACTCCGTGACATGGAACAAATCCAGTTCATACCTTTTGGAATAACCCATCCAAAAAGTATGATGGGCATTCTATGCGGTGAGCCTTATACGGCTGGTCCGCGGGGCAAATTGCTCAATAAGAACGGTGAGAAGGTGCTCAAGGATGTCTGGAGAAAGACGCGGGCAGAGGTGTCTAAAGCGATAATCTTAGAGGCGAAAAAGGGGAACGGCGGACCTCACGGGGGTCTCTTCCTTGATTTGCAAGACAATAAGGAAGATCCAGAAGGGGCGTTTATCTATGATCAGTATACAAAGGGAGCGTTGCGCGACCTAGGGGAAGTAGTCAGGTTTTCTTACGGAGAAAAGGCCTTTCACTGGGACGAGCCGTGGGAGGTGTACCCCACGGCCCATTACTCAATGGGGGGCGTGAAGGTTGAAAAAGACGGCAGGACTTCAAAGGCCGGTCTCTGGGCTGTGGGCGAGGTAACAGGAGGGTTGCATGGAGCAAACCGACTGGGGTCTGTCTCCCTGACTGACATCTTTGTGCTCGGATCTCTATGCGGCAAGAACGTCGTGGAGGCAATAAGGAGCGAGCGCACTCCTGAGGTCCCAACTGAGGCTGTCTCTGAGGAACTTGAGAAGGTCGAATCTATGAGGGGAAGGCAGGGAAAATATAGTCCCAGGGATCTCCTCAGAAGGCTTCAGGATGTGATGTGGGAGAAGGTAGGCCCTTTGAGAGACGGCACCATGCTTGAGGAGGCCCTTTCCGAAATCAGGGAATTGGGAGAAAAGGCCGGAGATATAAGTGTGTCGCCTTACCGTTTATGTAACACGTCATGGAGAGACGCACTGGAACTGCGTTTTATGCTCGATCTTGCCGAGTGCACTGCCCTGAGCGCCCTGCTCAGGGAGGAGTCCCGAGGGAGCCACCTGCGGACCGATTATCCCTCGCGCGACGACAACAACTGGTTGCGTTCCATATTTGTGAATCACGAAAAGGAAGGAGAGATTACAGCAGATGCCAGGTCTACATAAGGTCAAGGTAGAGTTAAACAGGTTTGATCCTGAGAGAGAGGAACCCCACTACAAGCAGCAGGTAGAGGTGGACCTGCAAGCAGAATCTACATTGCTTGATATTCTGCTTGCCGTCCAGGAAAAGATAGATCCCTCGCTTGCCTTTGATTTTGGCTGCCGCTTCAAGAACTGCGGACTGTGCGGAATCATGGTGAATGGCGAACCACGCCTTGCATGCCTGACAAAGGTAAAAGGGGATGAGGAAAAGCTGTCCATCGCTCCTCTGGAAAACTTTCCTGTTGTGCGGGATCTTGTCATTGACAGGGGTCCCTTTTGGGAATTGTTTGAAAAATCAGAGCCATACCCTTCAGACGGAGAAACGCCAATAGATGTAATTCCGGAGATGAACATCTTTGCCGAGTTCAGCAAGTGCAGGGAATGCCTGCTGTGCATGGCACTGTGTAATCAGTTCGGCAACGGTGGGGCAAATTTTGGAGGGCCGTTCATCTTTGTGAGGCTGGCGCAGCTTTATTTGGATCCCAGGGACAAGCAGGACCGGGTTTCTCAGGCCTTGTCCTTAGGGATAGACAGATGCAGAGACTGTGGGGGATGCTCCTGCAGATTCGGAGTGCCGATAAAGAAGGCAATTGACATTCTCTTAGAAGGATAAGCACCGTTCTGTCTTTCTTGACCGCCTGATGATCAGCCGCCTCCTTCCTCCCCTCCCGAAGTGTCGGCATTGTTGCCCGAAAGCGGATGAGCCAGGAGAACATTCACGTTTCATTGCCCGAGACTTGCCAGGGCTGACCCAGGTAATGTATAATTGATGCTTTAAGAACCGAAATATGATAAAGGAGGATTGACATGGCTTACGAGACCATTATCTACGAAAAGAAGGAAGGAGTGGCAAGCATTGTAAACAACCTGCCACCACTCAACATCCTCACAACCAAATCAATGAGGGAAATAACCGAGGCTTACAAGGATGCTGAGACGACAGAGGAGGTCAGGATCGTCACCATTAGGGGGGAAGGAAGCAAGGCATTTGCGGCAGGATTGGACATAAAAGACCATCTTCCTGAGGTAATGGATGATATGCTTGAGGCCTTCGAGAACCTGATGCTGACCGTGGCAAACGGCAAGAAGCCTTCGCTGGCGATTGTTGATGGCGTCTGCTCCGGAGGGGGATTCGAACTTGCCATGTGCTGTGACATGATCATTGCCACAGACAGGGCCAACTTCTCTCTGCCGGAAATCACCCTCTCCCTTTATCCGGGCATTGGTATAGCAGTGCTGCCCAGGAAGCTTTCCAGAAATGTGGCCTTTGAGATGATAACCACCGGCGACCCCTTAAGTGCTGCGGACGCTCATAGGCTTGGTCTGGTCAATAAGCTTGTCCCCCAAGACAAGCTGGAGGAGGCGATTGAGAAGTTCCTTAAGAAATACAAGTATAAGAGTGCCAAGGCCCTCGAACTGGCCAGGTACGCCCTCCAGAGGTCTTATGATATGGAGTTTGTAAAGGCCCTTAAGACGGTAGATGACATTTATGTAGGACTGGTCATGAAGACCGAGGATGCAAACGAAGGTCTGAATTCCTTTATGGAAAAGAGGAAACCAGTCTGGAAACATAAATAGTCTCTGGGCGAAAACTAGATTTTTTCGTTAGTGTCAAGAAAGGTTGAACCTCTAAGCCCTTGAATATATTAATTTTTCTTGGGGTTAAGATTCTCACCTGAAGCGGCGATTGGCGAAAAGGACAGTTTTCGTGCGGACACTAAATGGCAGAAGAAGACTCGTACCAGCTCACGGGATTGGGGTACAGGACCTGGGTTCTGGCGGGCCTCGGCATACAGAATGCCTCAAAGGCGCCTGTTGTTTTTTTTCATATTCGCTTAGGGCCTAAGTTCTATCCTGCTTCCCTGCAATCAAGCCCCCGTGAACTGCTACAATGTGAAGATGGCGCCGGCTGAGACAATGGTATGGCCGCCGCGCGCCCCTGACTTAAATAAATTTGAGAAAGGAGAGTTTTTTTATGGCTCAGGATACAAGAAAGATGTTTATGGATGTCATCCTGAAATGGATGCCTAATCCCGAGGAGCCTGCTGAAGATGATTGCTGGGCCCCTGAGGTGGAGAAGGCGAGTCCTGACAAAATGAGGCAGATACAGAGTGAAAAATTAGAGACGGCTTTCAGGTACATTTATGAGTACAGTCCCTACTATAGCGAGAAGTATAAAAAGGCGGGTCTGACACCAAAGGATATAAAGTCGGTTGAT
>JAXHTA010000354.1:0-4333 GCA_034190285.1 Thermodesulfobacteriota bacterium
GGAAAGAAGCAGCTTTGAGACTGCTTCAAATGAGGAATGTGACAATTGAATTCGGAAAGCCCCCAGAGAAGGATATTCCAAGGCGAATAGAGATGGAACTTCCCGCATTGATCGAGGAGGCCATGAACTCTGAGGAAAGTAAGGGGACGTCAAAGACAAGAGACTACAAGAGGCCTGCTCAGTTTACAAACATTTGATGAAAACAGATATCCATATTCCCCGGACGTCGTTACTTAGTAATTCCGGGCCATGCCGGAAACCGAGTATTCTCCAAACGTGTGTAAAGACTTTCGCCGATGTGCACCATAAACACTGAAGAGAAGATAAAGGAATGGACACGGTTCTAATTGTCGATGATAGTGTAATGCTATTGAACTATATCGAGGACTCATTTAAGAAATATAAGGATAAATTCGATTTGGTAACCGCTAATGACGGCCTGGAAGCTATAGGAACCTTGAGTAGTAGGTCTATCTCCCTCCTGGTAACAGATCTTCAGATGCCCAAAATAGACGGTCTTGGTCTTTTGGCTTACACTAATAAATACCACCCCAGCATCCCATGTATAGTTATGTCGGCCCATGGGACACCGAAAATACTCGAAACACTCCGATCGGACATCCTGCAATTCATCAACAAGCCGTTTACCTCCGAGGAGCTCGCCGAGGTTATCATGTCGGCTTTAACGCGAGATCTTCCAGACGGTTCTCTGACAGGTATCTCAATCGTCAGTTTTCTGCAAATGGTTGAAATGGAACAGAAAACATGCCTGTGTGAAGTTGAATCGCCCAATAATCCGAAGGGGCTTTTCTATTTTAAAGGTGGTGTCTTGTTCCATGCCGTTTACGGACAACTAAAAGGTGAAGAGGCCGCCATAAGAATGATTCAAATAGAAAATGCCACAATCAGTTTCAGAAAGCCTCCTGATAGAAAGATCCCAAGGAGGATCAAAACAGAACTGATGGCTCTGATGCTCGAAGCCACAAGGCTCAAGGATGAATCCTGACCCAAGTCTGCACCCGGGCATAGGCTTTATTGCATAGTTGCCTGTAAGAGAGGGAAGATATGGGTGACGACGAAAAGACGTTTGACGACCTGATAACTAATGACCCGGACATGATAAACACGTTTGTTTCAGAGGCAAAGGAGCATCTTGACACAATTGAAGATGACTTCCTCAATCTGGAGAAACAGAAAGACAATCCGGATCAGGCGCTTGTTGACAAGGTATTTCGCTCAATTCACTCGGTTAAGGGGGCAGCCGGTTTTCTGGGCATTGCCAACATGACCAAACTTGCCCATGTTATGGAAACACTGCTCAGCAGGATGCGGGCAGGGAAGATCCGAGCCGAATCCCGATATATTGATGCGCTTCTGGCCGGAGTGGATTTTCTTTCAGCTATGCTGGATGACACCAAGAATAGTCATAATATAGATATAACAAACATCCATGACCGTCTGTCTAGCCTGGTTGATCATGAGATCTCGTCAGAAGCCTCTGAAAGCGTGCGCCCGATTGAAGAAGAGACCGCCAAACCGGCAGCTGGCCGTGTGGAAGAAATGTCTGTCGTAGAAACATCCGGTGTCGATTTTGGCCGTACCATACGTGTTAATCTGGATCTTCTTGATAAACTAATGGTACTGGCGGGAGAACTGGTTCTGGTGCGCAACCGGCATCTGCTTTCCGTTGGTGCCTCAGACCCTGGTTTGCACTTCATTTCCCAGCAATTGGATGTGGTGACATCTGAAATGCAGGAGACTATCATTCGCACCAGAATGCAGCCAGTTGGCAAAGTATTCAGAAAGCTCCCACGCCTTGTCCGCGAACTCGGAAAGAAGCTCGGAAAACAGATCAAGATTGATATCAACGGCAGCGAAGCCGAACTGGACAGAACCATCCTGGAATCCCTGGCAGATCCCATGACACATATCATTCGAAACTCTTGTGGGCATGGTATTGAAACGCCAGATGAGAGGATACGGGCCGGAAAACCCAAATCTGGTAAGATAACAGTTTCCGCCTATCATGAAGCTGGTCGGGTAAACATTGAAATCAGAGATGACGGGCGAGGGATCGATCCGGAACTCATACGCAAAAGGCTCCTGGAAAAGGGATTGAAGACGGATGCTGATTTGGATCTGATGAACGACGAAGAGATCCTTCGCTTCATTCTCCTGCCAGGTTTTTCAACACTTGATAAGACAGACGATGTGTCGGGTCGTGGGGTGGGAATGGACGTAGTCAAGACCGGCATTGAGAAGCTGGGAGGTTCCTTTGATCTAGCGTCCACTGTGGGTGAAAGCACTACGATTCATCTCAGACTGCCCCTCACCCTCGCCATCATCCCCTGTCTCATTGTCGCCTCAGGGATAAATGTGTATGCGATCCCACAGGTCAGCCTTGTTGAACTGGTGTGTCTGTATGATAAAGATGTAAAGGAAAGGATAGAGTGCGCGGACGATCAGGAGGTCTACCAGCTACGGGATCATCTCTTGCCCATGGTACGTCTTTCAGAGGTCCTGGCAAGGCCAAAGCGGTTTACCCGGGAAGTCAGGGCCGGAATCAGCGAAAAATACCGTAAAGAACAGGAAAAGGCCTGGCTGGAATACGTTGATGTTGTCGGGGGAGAGGATGGGGGTAGATTCACCCAATCCCTTAACTTTGCTGTTCTCAAAGCCGGTGCCAGCCGTTTTGGTCTGATTGTTGACAAGATACTGGGAGCGGAGGAAATCGTGGTCAAGCCCATGCACTGGGCGGTGAAATCCCTTGGCATTTATTCCGGTGCTACCATCATGGGAAATGGTAACGGTGCGTTGATTCTGGATGTTGAGGGCATTGCCAAACACGCCGGGATAGCGCTGGAAGGGGGCACGGATAGGGCAGCTGAGCAGACTGGCAAGATAGTAAGGGATGAAGACTTGCAGACCGTACTTCTCTTCAAGTCAGGTGAAAAAGAGCAATTTGCCATAGCCCTGCCGCTGATTGGACGCATTCAGGCGATTTCTTCGCCCAACATTGAACAGGTCGGCCAAGAGGAATATATAACGGTTGACGACAAATCCACGCGGGTCCTTCGCCTGGATCATGTCCTGAATGTCTCAGCCGCCGTGGAAAGGGAAGAAATGTACCTCATTCTTCCAAGACACATCAAGAGACCGGTGGGTATCCTGGCCTCCAGTTTAGTTGATACCGAAGAAACCACAATTGAATTGAATGTTGACAGTTACATGGAAGACGGTTTGCTGGGCACGAGTATTATACGTGATTCTATGACGCTGTTCATAGACATCTATCGCCTGATAGACAAGATTGAACCTGAGTGGTTCTCGGACAGACGGATGCGCCAATTTGGTGGGGACGGATCACAGCCGGAGTCCGCAAAACAAGTTCTTCTCCTTGAAGATGCCCTGTTTTTCAGGCACCTGGTCAAGGGATATCTGGAAGCGGACGGGTACAAGGTCATTACTGCCGAAAATGGACGGATCGGACTGGATCGAATGGAGGAAATGCAATTTGACCTAATAGTATCTGATCTTGACATGCCGGTGATGGATGGGTGGGATTTCTTGAAGCGTGTCCGGAAGGACTCTGGTCAACCGGATATACCTGCTGTGGCACTGACATCACTGGACTCCGAGACTGATCGCAGAAGAGCCATGGACTGCGGTTTCGACCGCTATGAAATTAAGCTTGACAGGGAACGTTTCTTGACAACCGTTGCGGAACTCCTGAATTCAAGGAAAGACGGGCCTTAGGCGATCTTATAACTTTGTTGTATCACTTTGACAAATGACCCCGAAGCTTTGCTTCGGGGTCATTTGCCCTACACAGAGGAGACGGCTCCATTAAAACGGCTATTAAAAAAGAACCCAGTGAGATTCAAAGACGCCAGTTCTGTACGTTTCAGATATCAGGACGTCACTTCGGTGTGGATATCCTGGATGTTAAGGAAGTCAACTCTGAAGTTGATTATACTCCAATTTTCCACGCGCCTGAGGAAGTAAGGGGATATGTCAACATCCGTGGACAGCTCTATCTGCTCCTTGATTTGAGGCTGATCTTGGGTTATGCGGGCAAGAAGGTGGATGAGGAGAGCCGGATGGTCCTTTTCAAGTCCGAGGTAGGAGAACCTTTCGGGATACTGGTGGATAAGATCGGCGATACAATTATAGTTGAAGAGGATCGGATTGAGAATCGCCGCAAGGAACATAGGGAAAGTGAGGGGTTTCCCGAAGATTCTGAGCGCAGGTCATTGGAGTTGGGCGAAGGCGTTTGCAGACTCGAAGATGGCTTGGTGGTTATTGTTAACTCCAGGAATTTATTGAATATCAT
>JAXHTA010000355.1:0-4312 GCA_034190285.1 Thermodesulfobacteriota bacterium
GGCTGACCGCGCTGCCACCTCACCTTTAATTCCTCAGAGCCAGGCAGGTCATCAGGGGAACTCGAGACAACGGCCCTCACCACCCTTACTTCATAGGTCTCGGCGTCCCTTATATGGAGTTCCTGTTCCTCTCCATCCTTAAGTTCGCTTATGTCTTTAAGAATGAACGTCTCATACTTGGCCATTTATGTATCTCCTTATTAAATGGTTTGTTCAAGAGGATTCCCATGGAGGGGGCAATTTTTCCACGATCCTAACCTTCCACGGCTTTTCCTCTAATTGCCCCTTAAAATCCCTCATCCACAGGTCCTCTTCGTCCGGCGCCTTGTCTTGGGAATCCCAGATAATTGCCCGGACATACACCCTTTCGTACTGGTCTTGATCATAGAGATACAGCTCCATTTCTCTTTCTGAGTTGACATCGCCTTCCATCCCGTACAAGACCTCCCTTGAAAGCTCCCACTTCATTTCTTCCCCCTATGACTCTACTTCAAGCCGTATTCCTTCCAGTTTTCTACCACCTTCTCCTGAATCGCCTGGGGATATATGGTCTTGAACGACGACTTGGGCGGCACGGCTATAAAGGGATGCCAATCGGTGGGCCAGGTGCCGTCAAAGAGGACAACGGGAGAGGTTCCCGTCAACCTCTCATTCAGATCCCCCGCAGGTATCAAGGGCGCAGAGGGCTCGTGACTCACATGGATGCTCCTTTCCGGATGGACCCTGCTGAAAAAGGCGTGGAATACTTCATGGATGTTGAAGATGTCCACATCATCGTTGACCACGAAGATATAACGGATGTAAGACATGATCCCTCCCACACTGTACGCCATGGCCTTTATCCAGTGAGCTATATTGGCAAAGGGCGTCTTGGTGGAGACCACCAGCAGCTGATCCCCGGATTCGGGGACATAGTTCACGCCGGTAACCGGGATCCCGGCCTTCAACATCAGATCCTTAAGAATGGCCGCCACAACAACCGAACTCAAAATATGGGAGTCATCCATGGGAACCCCCATACACGACATGGTCAGAATTGGATCGTTCCTGTAAGTGATGGCCTTTACCATTATGACGGGCCTTGGGTCCCTGGGGGAGGCCCTGTAACCGGTAAATTCGCCAAAGGGACCTTCCATGGCCCTCACATTGGGCAGGACCTCTCCCTCAATCACGATCTCAGAATCGGCAGGGACCAAAAGGTCGTTTGTCTCACACTTGACAACCTTCAGGGGCTCTTTTCTAAGACCGCCTACCACATCCGCCTCCGAGCATCCGACAGGAACCGCATTGGCCGCCAAAAAGAGGCTTAAGGGATCTGAACCGATGGCCACGGCTATGGGCATCGTTTCATTCCGTTCTTCATACCTTCTCGCAATCAAGCCGATATTCTGTATGGGTACCATGAGCATTCCCATGGTCTTCCTGTCGTGGATCATCCCGCGATACATGCCCCAGTTCACCCAATCGGAATCAGGGTCCTTAGTGGCGGAAAGGTGAAACGTGGCCAGGTATCTCCCCCCGTCCCCATCATGAACCATAGGGGCGGGGAACTTATACAGGTTGACATCGTCGCCAAACATCTTGTTTTCTTTGCATGCCCCGTCGCTTACCACTACCGGCTTGATCTGATTATTGTAGCCCTCCATAAAGACATCCTGGAGTTCGTCAAGGGTCGCATTCGCAGGATCAGGATGACCCAAAAGCAAAGCGACACGGAGCATATTGCTCGTCAGGTTTGTACCAAGCCGAAATCCCTCCGGATATCCCTTAATCTTCTCAAACACAATAAGCGGATGTCCCCCTTCAGCTACTGCAAGCCCTTTCCCCAGTTCCGCCACCCTGCGGGCGATGGCCCCTGCTTCCAGATTCCAGTCCACCTCTTTCTTTACCCGGAGGACCTCCCCCATCTTGTCGCAGTCGTCAATATACTCCCTAAGACTATCATGTGGAAATGTCATTTTGTCTCCCCTCGCTCATTTAGTTATCATCTTAGCACTCCCCTATTCGATCCCGTACTCTTTCCACCTCTTCTCCACAAGGGCTTCATCTTCCGGCTCCGGGATAGTACAAAGCGGGGGGAACCTCCTTCCGCCGTACTGTTCCTCTAAATCGAGTTCCCAGTTGACCGTTGCATCCACAAGGACCCGGGAGGTCTTCCCTTGTCCGTACTTAACGACATCCCTCTCTTTCAATGGTACGCTCGGATCGAGCATGGATCCATAACATGTGTGAAAGAACTGAAAATCACCCATCTCCGCATTCGTACGGTAGGAAAAGGCCCACTCAATATCTTCATCGCTGTGGACGTCAATGTCTTCATCCACTACGATCACGTTTTTCGCCTGGTAGGGTACGACGCTTGACCCCCACAGGGCGAGAGCCGCCTGTTTGGCATGTCCTCTGTAAATCTTCTTGATTCTTATCCTCAGGTTGTTAGGCCCGGATGATACGGGGTTGCCCCATACATCGAGCACGTTCGGGACGCCGGCGTCCTCCATAACGTTCCATGATATCGCACAATCCGTCGGTACAACGTAGTATGGGCTCTCACACCATCTGCCGGGTGACGACCCCTCGAGGTTGCCCATATAGATGGGATCATTCCTGTAAGTCATGCAGTCAATTTCTACGGTGGGCTTGGGTGATTTGATCCCCCCGTAAGTACCTGGATATTCACCGAAAGGCCCTTCCATCATGAAGTCTTTCGGGTCCGGAGATATGTGTCCCTCGACAACGATCTCAGCCCCGGCAGGGACAAGAAGGTCTATGCTCTCACATTTTACTAATTCAAAAGCCTGCTTTTTCAAACCACCGACCAGGTCATATTCCGAGGTCCCTGGGGCGTGCTGCACCGGGGTGGCGGAACACATAAGCAAAACGGGATCGATCCCATAGCAGATAGCCACCGGCATCGGAGTACCGCTTTCCCTGTATTTAGAAAAATGCTTACCCCAATGAGCGGTAGTAGCCAAAAGCTTGGCAATTTGCCTTTTGCCGGCTATCATACCCCGATACGTTCCGATATTGATATCACCGGTGTCAGGATCGCGGGTCACTATTGCACAGGAGGTATCAATATACCTTCCACCGTCCTGGTGGTGCCATTGGGGCACTGGGATTTGCCAGATGTCTATGTCATCCCCTTTAACGATGTTCTCTTTGACAGGTCCGCTATCCAAGATAACCGGTTTGATAGGTTCGCGCAGTCTGTCCTTTATGGTCCTTACGATCTCTTTGTATGAACTTTCACCGGGAAGACCTACAGACAGGGCCACTCTCCTCCTTGCTGCCAGCCCCCCCGTAAATAACTTACGGAAATCACCGTCCTTATAATCCTTGATATTGGAGAAAAGCAAAGCAGGGCCTTCATTCCTTGTGACCCTGTTTGAAATTGCTCCTATCTCCCTGTCCCAGTTCACTTCGGCCTCGATCTCCCTCAGATCACCTTCAGACCGAAGTAACTCCATCCATTCTCTTAGGTCCTTATGAGCCATTTTTCATCTCCTTAAGATTTTTAGTCCCTTGCTATTTGTCCTCCAAACTATGTTTGTAACGAAATCCCGGGCTCTTCGTCGCGTTCAAGGCGGGCAAGAATTCTGACCACAGAAATGTATTGACGATATTTCGAGAATCAAAATTCGAGTCCACGAAGATGTCGGCGAAAGGGAGGGTTTCGTTCGGGCACTACGCCCAACCCCATGGAAATATCTTAGGTCCAATGCACCCGCGAAAATGCTTCTCCTCCCAGCAAAAATGTGAAGCTTTCACTTATAAAACCATTATTTTTGCTTTGTCAAGGAGATTCTCGAAATAACGATTACCGTGGATTTTGGCCTCAAATCAACTGGCAAATAGACCCATTTTCCTCGCCCAATTCGATGAAGCAAACCCAGGTTGTTTTGTCCCGCCCCGGCTGTTATACTCCTCTCCCAATGACGGCCTGCAAATGCTTTCTGCCGGGCATGGAAAGGCACCATGAGGAGTGAAGTTTTTGACTTGACAAAACCGACCGTTTGGTCTAATATAGCTTCGATTATGATTGAAGACTATAAGGATGTGGGCACAGGAGAGGGATAACTCAGCATGATTTTATGCTAAGATGTTTTGATTTTTCAATAGCTAAAGGCTAATTGAAATATCGTTTAAACAGAAAAACGTTGGTGCAAAGATTAACTTAAAGATCGAGGAGGTAGTGAAAATGAGTGTAAAGCAGGTTTTAAAACATGATTCCATACATTGTGTAGGTTGCCGCGTCTGTGAAATAATCTGTTCCTTGAGACACACAGGCTCATGTAACCCGGCGCGGGCAAGG
>JAXHTA010000356.1:0-4310 GCA_034190285.1 Thermodesulfobacteriota bacterium
TACTCAACTTTGAGGATCGGGGATATAACTATATCCTTGCGCCTCAGACGAACTTTGGTTGTCCGGTCCCTGAAAGCTGGTTTACATTGAGGGAACTGAAGAGGAGTGTGCCCACTATTATGATCCCTTATATGGCCGTCTTGCCACCCAAGAAACTTGCGTCTTTGGACGAGCTTTATCCTCCCGAGATAATTGAGGCAAGGAAGGCGTTTTTTCCGGAGAGACTCACGGATTTTCCGGATGCCATCGGTCTCGTTGGGATGGACAAATGGAAGAAACACTGACTTATGGTAAGAATTTGGCCTTTTGAAAATAAGGTGCTTTGGCCCGTCTGGGTCTCTCTTGGCAAAGCCGCAGCACAAATCTTGATAGCTCGTGGCACGCCCCATGTGCCATAAACAGGGGGTGTGTTTTTATAGTTGTTCAGGGCCAGTCACAATGAAATCTATATGGCTATTTTTTAAGATGAGGTAGAAGGCATGAAGCCCCAAGGGAAAAGGAGAGCGAGAATCCTGATAGCCAAGAGTGATCAGGACGCCCATGAATCAAGTGTGAGATATCTGGCCCGATTGGTCAGAGAAGAAGGGATTGAGGTGATTTTCCTCCGTTATTTTCTTATTGACGAGATTGCTGAAGCTGCCATGGAAGAGGATGTGGATTTGATTGCCCTGAGTTTTTACGGATCAGGACTTATGCATGATACATCCAGGTTAATGAATTTGATTGATGATGGCGACCTGGAAAGAGTGGGTGTTCTTGTCGGAGGTACCATCAATGGGGAAGAGAGGGATCGGCTGATACAAATGGGCGTAACGAAAGTATTTATGCCAGGGATAGGGACCTTGCATGATGTGGCCCAATTTGTCAAGAATTACGTGTCAAAGGAGGAATGACAGTGGAACCATAGAAAAGGGGCCTGGTTCCGCCCCATCCTTGAGCGCGCCGACCATCGTGTCACGGGCAGGAGGGCTTACCGCATGCAGGAACTGCATGGTGGCCAGTGCGTTTTGCCGGTGGCCCTCAGGGTTATAACTGATAAGGGATGATGTCTGAAGACCTAGGTCTTGGGAAGACCTGGAATGGCCGTCCATTTTGGCAAGGAGGTGTAACATGAAATATAAGTGCTTGTATTTTCTTGTTTTCATTTCTTTCTTGACGTTTTCTGCTAAGTGGAGCTTCGGGTTTGAAGACTGTTTCAATTACCGGTGTGCGCGTGAGGACAATAAGGAGTACCAGTTTGGGTGGGAAATCTTGAAGGCCTTTGAGAGCGATAGAAACAATTTCACTATGGAGACCAGGTGGCCCACCGTGAACCTGAGACTCACACCTGCAGAGGAAAGGACCCGTTTCGGCACGACAGGACTTGAAGTGGCCAAGAGGGCCTATCTACTGAAATACTATGACGGGACAAATATGAGGATGCTCGTGTTCGTCAGGATAGTGAGGGCCGCGGGAGAGAGGAAAATAATCGGGTGGAGGCCAGAGTTGAACCCCGCGATGCCTGAGGAATATCTCGATCCAAGTTATCCCGAAGAAAAGAAACAGGGGCTGGACTGGAAGATGCTCATTCACTGGGTGCATCCGCCGGACATACGTGGTACCGGGTTACTTGTATTCAGTTACAACAATAAGAATAAGGATCAAGATACCTGGATCTGGTTCCCTTCCTTGAGAAAGGTCAGGAGGCTCACACCTGCAAACGGCAGCGACTTTACGGCAGGAAGTTACAAGACAAATGCTGAAGGTTTCCTGAGAAGGGTCACCGATGAAGTCCATCAGGTCATAGGAGAGACAAAGGCCAACGTGTTTTATCCGATAGATTATTATGATGGCCTCTCTGTACAGCGGACATATGGTAATCTAACTCCCGAATATAATAGCTTTGTCCGCAATACTTTACAACCAAGGGAATGCTGGGTCATAAGGGCGGAAACTGTAAGAGGCGGCTATTGTGACTACTACCACACGCGCGTGTGGCTGGCAGATAAGGAATGGGGCTATGGGCCGTATATCGAGGAGATGTTTAACGAGAGTGGCAAATTGTCTTCAACCCACTTCTGGCCGTGGCGCAGGATATCGTCATATGACGGGAAGGTCATTGGTATGTGGATCGATGCAGAGGACATTAACTTCGAAGAGAGAGGGTTTACATTGTGGACGGGGCCCCAGACGAATTTCGGTTATGAGAACCCGGATTCATGGTTCACCCTCAGAGAACTCAAGAGGAGCGTTCCCACGGTCTATATCCCGTACATGACCCCGTTTCCCCCAAAAGAGCTTATGCCTGTAGAGGACCTCTTCCCCAGTAGGGAATTGCAGGATGCATACAAGCAGTACTTTCCCAAGAGGACCATGCCCTTTTCCGGTGCTGAGACCCCATTTGGGCTTGATAAATGGTAGGCCATTTGTTCACTATAGGACATAATGCCCTAAATCTGGAATAACAGGAGGGGTAAGAAAGAGGTTGCACCAGAAATGTGTCTAACGTGTGAGTCCATCTATGAATAGGAGTTCTTTTGGGAAAGACGGAAGCTCTAACTGCCGGAATACATTCTGAGGCAGATCTGTCTGTGTTATAGACCCACGTGCAGATGCGGATACAGGGTAAAAGGGCCATTTATGGATGAACGCCAATGAAGTGCGGCGTATTAAGCATTGGGCTTTTTGATAGGGGCCGTGAGCCCGGCAGAGATTCTCAACGGGAGCTACAATTGTTACAGGTCGATGTCTGAAGACCTGGGTCTAAAGGAGGAGACCCGGATTGGTTGTCCATTTTAGCAAGGAGGTGTAACATGAAGTATAAGTATTTGTATTTTCTTGTTGTCATTTCTTTCTTGATGTTTTCTGCTAAGTGGAGCTTCGGGTTTGAGGACTGTTTCAATCATCAATGCACACGCCAGGACAATAAGAAGTATCAGGCCGGGTGGGAGATGTTGAAGGCCTTTGAGAGTGATAAGAATAATCTCATTTTGGAGAACAGATGGCCTACCGTGAATTTGAGACTCACCCATGCAGAGGAAAGAGCCCGATTTGGCACGACGGGCCTTGAAGTTGCCAAGAGGGCCTACCTGTTGAAACACTATGATGGGACAAACATGAGAATGCTTGTGTTTGTTAGGATTGTGAGGTCCGCTGGAGAGAGGAAAATAATCGGGTGGAGGCCAGAGTTGAACCCTGCGATGCCCAAGGAATATCTCGATCCAAGTTATCCCGAAGAGAAGAAACGGGGCCTGGACTGGAAGATGCTCATTCACTGGGTGCATCCCCCTGACATACGGGGCACCGGGATACTTATATATAGTTATAACAACAAAAAGAAAGACCAAGACACCTGGGTCTGGTTCCCTTCCTTGAGAAAGGTAAGGAGACTCACACCTTCCAACGGTGATGATTCAGTAGCAGGGAGCTATAAGACTTTTAGCGAGGCCTTCCTGAGGAGAATCCCCGATGAGGTTCCTCAGATCATAGGAGAGACTATGACATATGGGTTTTATCCCATGGATTACCTTGACGCGGTCATGGCTATGAAAAAGTATGGAGTTCTGAGTCCCGAATTCAACCGATTTCACCGTGAGATTCTTCAACCAAGGGAATGCTGGGTGATAAGGGCTGATGCTGTAAAAGGCGGGTATTGTGACTATTATAAGACCCGTATTTGGCTTGCGGACAAAGAATGGGGATACGGCCCGTACATCGAAGAGATATACAACAGCAAGGGAAAACTGACGGCTACCCACTTCTGGCCATGGAAAAGGATTTCAAGTTATGACGGGAAGGTCATTGGCATGTGGGACGATATAGCAGAGGATTTAAATTTTGAAGAAAAAGGTTTTTCGCATTACGCTGCTCCCCAGACCAACTACGGTTACGATAATCCCGAATCCTGGTTTACACTCAGGGAACTTAAGAGGAGCATTCCAACGGTCAATATTCCGTATATGCTCGCTCTTCCACCAAAGAAATTGATGCCCATAGAGGATCTCTTTCCCACAAGGGCGCTGCAGGAGGCCTATCAAAGATATTTTCCAGAGAGGATCACGAGCGTGCCCGGTGTGGAAGCTCCTCTGGGTCTTGAAGAATGGTGAGGTGCAACCCCCACGGAATCTACCCCAGTTCTTCTTTGAAAAAGGGGCGCCTTTCACCGTTTGTAAACCGTTAACCGATAACTGTAAACCGCGAACGTTTACGAGAAAGAGCAGTTCCTCCCATTATGGTGAGGATGAATGGAGGCAATTTTTCAAGAGGTGAGGGAAAACAGAAAAGACCCACACGGTCTTTGGTTAGAGAGATATGCCCGGGCTTTTTGAGAA
>JAXHTA010000357.1:0-4303 GCA_034190285.1 Thermodesulfobacteriota bacterium
TGAAAAAAATCGGGTCTGTATTACCTTCCTCTGTGGCGCCGGAAACTGATAGGCGAGACAGGACACCTCCCGCCTGCCCCAAGGCCTCTATGACGAGTACACCCGGCATGATAGGGTTTCCAGGGAAATGACCCTGAAAAAAAGGTTCGTTGATCGTCACATTCTTGAACCCAACCACGCTTTTCCAGAGCTCTAGTTCGGTAATCCTGTCAATTAGCAAGAAAGGGTAACGATGGGGTAGCAGCTTTGTGATATCCTCATAAGTCAAAGGCAGCTCCATGGTAAACCTACTCCTTTGTCAAGCTCTTCTCCACTTCTTCAAGCCTTTTTTCGAGATGCCGCAGGCGTTCAACAATCCGGGGCAATCGTGCTACAAGCCCGGTGGCCTTCAACCAACGCCGATGAGGCATGGTCGGAGAACCCGAGACTACTTCTCCGGGTGAAATGGACTTCGCAACACCGGATCGCGATCCTATCATGGCCTTGTCCCCGACTTCCACATGATCGGAGATGCCGACCTGGCCACCTATGATCACCTGGTCGCCAATATGAACACTACCAGAGATCCCGGCCTGTGAAACTACTACAGTATCTTCACCAATGACCACGTTATGTGCTATCTGGACCAGGTTGTCTGTCTTTACACCCCTTTTGATCCATGTCTTGCCTTTGGCGGCCCGATCAATGCAATTATTGGCCCCGATTTCCACATTGTCATCGATCTGAACGATCCCGGTCTGAGGGATCTTTACAGAAACGGGACCATCCCTAACGAAGCCAAAACCATCACTGCCTATAACGGTCCCGGCATGGATAATGACGTTCTTTCCGATCACACAACCCTGCAAAATGGTTACGTTAGGGTAAATTACGGCCCCGGCCCCGACTTTCACACCTTCGCCTATAAAAACTCCAGGAAACAGGATAACATCGTCCCCTATCACGGCTCCATTCCCCACATACACCCCGGGATAGATTGATACATTTTTCCCTGTGCTGCAATCCTCATGGACATGGGCCTGGTCGCTGATACCTGGGAATCCCGGCACTGGTAAAGCAAAGAGCCAGGCCACTCTGGCATAAGCCAGGACTGGATTAGAGACCACCACCTGGGAGCCCTTGAAGAGGCCGTTTTCTTCAGAGACTATTATTGCTGAAGCCTTTGTTTTTATCAGGTTCTTCTTATACCGCCTGTCGGCAAAAAAGGATATTTCTTCAGGCCCAGCCTCGTCCAGTGAATTAGCGCCTCTAATTATCACCCGGTCGCTTCCGAGTGCCTTCCCCCCCACTATTCGGGCTATTTCCTTGAGAGATAATTCCACTTCAGACGTGCTCCAATCCTGAAATCCTCCGGTCTTCGATAAGACCGCCCCCTGGTTGAAAAAAGGTAGGGGCCGTCATTACAACTGCAAAGAGACCCAGTGTTTGCCTATTTCTTTTCCATATCGTATGCCTTGATTACTTTGCCCGTGATATCAATCGCGTCACTCGAAAATATCAGGCCTACCATCCTCTTCTCAAATATCATTGTAAAGCCTTCTCTCTGTCCGATCTCTTTGACCACCTCTCCTATTTCTTTAGCGACTTTTTTCCTGGCATCCAGCTCAGCCTCTTTCATTTCCTGGGCGGCTTCATCATATACATATTTATAATGTCTTTTCTTTTTCTCCAGCTTCTTCCATTTGTCTTCTTTGGCGTCAAGACTCAACATCATACTCTGCTTTTTGAACTCCTCTTCGATCCTGAGCAATTCATCCTTTTCATCGTCCAATTTCTTTTGCAGAGCCCCGAACCGTTCCTTCAATAGCTCCCTCGTCTCCTGGAAAGATATGGATTTTTCCTGGAGTTCCTGCATATCCACTACACCGAACTTACAGACATCCGCTCCAAATGCATGTAGTTGAAAGCAAAACACAAGAACAATCGCCACGAGAAATCCAAAAACCTGCTTCATTGCTTGTCCCCCTTTAGTTGATTGGTATTTACTACAGTAACCCCCCTACGGTGAATTCCCAATTACCTGATGGCTCATCCCCCCTTGGATCAAGATTCTTCCCGTATTCTATACGAAGAGGCCCCATGGGAGAATACCATCTGATTCCGCAGCCGACCGATGACCTTATGCCGCTAAAGCTATAGTCTTCACCCTTTTCAAAGACATTTCCTAAATCAAAAAACGTGAGACCGACTATTCCCTGTTCTTTGAACAAAGGAAATCGGTACTCGAGGTTGTATACCATCATCTTTTCACCACCTATCTTGTCCCCTGTATCCGGATCATGTGGTGAAATATCCGCATAGTCAAAACCACGGACCGAGTTGATTCCACCTAACCTGAATTTCTGGTACACGGGAAGTTTACCCCCGGACCTCTCTTCAATATAACCCCAGCTCCCCTGGATGAGGAATACTGTGTCCCAGAACATGGGGATAAACCAGGCTGACCTGGCCAGATATTTGTTGAAATAGACATCGCCTCCCAGTACCCCTCCGGCATATTCAAATGTGAGGCTGTTAACGGAGCCTCTACTGGTATTCCAGGGTCTGTCCCTGCTATCCCGTTTTATCCCGAAAGTTACGCTGCTGGTAACATTCCGACCCTCCATGTCCTTGATCTCTATTGAAGCCGTCTCAGGGACGTCACTGATGTCGGCGTCATCATAGCCGTATCTTACCGAACCCCTGGTAAATTCGTCGAAGAAATCAAGGGGGAAGCCGATACTGAGAGCGGCCCCGAGGCTGTCACGGCTATAGTCATCATATTCATAGCCATCCTCCGTATAATCGTCGTATTCCTGTTCCCATTTATAGATATCAATGCCGGCGGATATATGCCTGTCAAAAAGCCAGGGTTCAATGAATTTGACGTTGAATTGTGTCGTCCGCCCCCCAAGCTTGGCTGACGTTTCCAACTTCTGCCCTCGGCCAAGGAGATTGTTCTGGGACACTTGAAAAACAACGAAAGCGGAATCGACCGAACTGTATCCCGCGCCAACGCTAAAAGAACCTGTGGGCCTTTCTTCGATATTGACATCCAGGACTATCAAATCGTCGCTGCTCCCCTTTCTTGTTTCCATCTCTACATTCTCAAAAAAACCAAGTCGGTGAAGGTTCTGGGTACTTCTCCTGATGGCCTCCCCACTGAAATCTTCCCCTTCAATGGCCTTCAGTTCGCGCCGAATCACCTTGTCCCTGGTCGAGGTGTTTCCGATAATGTTGACCCTCTCAAAACGGACCTTTTGTCCTTTTGAGATCGAAAATGTGATGTCCACAAGGTGAGTCTTGCTATCTTCCTTTGTACTGGGCGAGACCTCGGCGTAAGCGTAGCCTTCATCGACATAGACATTCCTCAATGTTTGAATGTCCTTTCGTACGGTCTCTCGACTAAAGGCGTCCCCCTTATTAATTTCGACTTTTCCCAAGAGTTCTTCTACCGGTCTGCTTAAGTCCCCCTCAATGTCCACATCGTTGACGGTGTACCGGTGCCCCTCCTCGATCTCAATAGTGACTTTCAGGCCTTTATTCTTCTCGAAAACGATCTTCGGCTCACCAACTCTCGCCTTAATAAAGCCATTATTGTGATAAAACGAGCTAATCTGATGGACATCGAATTCCAGTTTCTTCTTGTCCAGAAATCCCTTATCCGTAATCCACGAAAAAAACCCCTTCTCACTGGTCTCCATGATATCCTTGAGGTCATCGTCATCAAATTCGGAATTTCCCAAGAATTCTATTTTCCTGATATAGACCTTGTCGTGTTCAGCAATCTCATACTCAAGGAGCACTTCATTATTGGGAAGAGGCTTAATTCTCTCTTTAATCTCCATATTATAATAGCCCTTTTTCCGGTAAAAATCCATGAGCCTGTTGATGCTTTGCCGTACTTCGGTGTGATCCAGGATGGAATACAGGTCTATCCCCAATTCCTTTTCCAATTCGATGGCATCCACTGACTTGTTCCCTTTAAAGGCGATTTTGCCAATGGAGGGCTTTTCAGTCACAGAAAAGACTACAATCGTTCCTTCCGGCCCATCTTTTGTCTTTATTCTAACATCGGTAAAATAACCCATTTGGTAGATGTCGCGGAGGTCTTTATTAAGTTGGTCGTAGTTAAGTTCATCCCCCTTTCTGGTCTTGACCACAGCCAGAATAGCTGCCTCCTCAATGCGCTGATTGCCCTCCACCAGAACGGAGTCGACCCATAGCATCCCTCCCTTCTCTTCGGCAAGGGATGTATTCGGTCGTATTAGACCACATACAGATAGAATCAACATCATATGCAAGAAGATCCATCTTGTCTTCG
>JAXHTA010000358.1:0-4302 GCA_034190285.1 Thermodesulfobacteriota bacterium
CCGCAATCGCTGCAATCGACCCTCGGCACTCTGGCTGTCAAATAGGCTTCATGCTGAAAAAAGTTCAGATGACGCCAAACCTTTTCCTGGGTATCATACGCCTTTATACCCGTCTGCCCACTCTTAGGGCAGGTAAAAGTACTCCCTTGGGGAAAATCGATCCTTAGGTCGAGTCTCCTTGTATTGGGGGCAAATTGTGCATCAAACACCTGCCAAGGGGGTGTCAAACCACAGGCCATTTGAAAAAGCTCTACGTCTCTCATGATGAAAACCGATTTATCATTCTTGCTGTAGGTAAATCAAGGCTTACCCACTCAAAACAGCGAGGAACAAGAATAAAAGCAAACATAATTGACAAGTGTGCACCTATTTGCCGCGAGGGACATTTTGCAATTTTTCAAAAACAACAAATCCAGAACCTGGATATCTAACATTCGCCTGGAGCAGACGGCGTGAAAATCGCAGTTTAGCGTAAAAGCCTGAAGAAGTCTGGGCTCATATAGGGCCGCTGCTCAGGCGGGGCGTTGGCAGAAAACTGAGGATGGTCGGAAAGGCCGTAGACCGTGATTATTCCTTTTACGTCGAAATGTCTGACTGTGTTATGGAAATAAACAGGATCACTGATTCAATTATCAAATTGGTGAAATCATGAGTAAACAGAAAAGACACACCCAAGCTTCACTGCAGGACGGTGAAGAAAAATATCGTCGTTTGAAGGCAAATATTCCCGGCATGGTTTACGAGTTCGTAATGCATCCAGACGGAACTTTTTCTTTTCCGTACGTGAATGAAGCTTCAAGACAGTTGTTCGATATTTTACCTGAAGACCTCATGCGAGATGCAAATCATATAATCAAGCTTATCCATCCGGGTGATCGAAATAGATTTGACACATCAGTAAAGCGCTCGGCTGAGACATTGCAACCTTGGCGAGAGGTATTGCGACATATTGTTCATGGCCAAGTGCGCTGGTATGACTGCATGTCCCGTCCGGAGCGACAGCCCAATGGGGATATCCTTTGGGATGGAATAATCCTGGAAGTCACGGATCGGATGAAAGCCGAGGAGTTGTTAAGAAAAAGCCAGAAAGAACTATCCGGCATCATATCAGTCTCTCCAGTGGGAATAGCAATTTACGACGGCAACGGACAATGCATTTCAACCAACGATTCATTTGCCCGTATTATTGGAGAAACGAAACAACAGGTACTTAAGCAAAACTACAATAAAATTGAATCCTGGAAAAAAACAGGGTTGTTGGATCTGGCCCGAACGGCTGTAAGTACACAGTCTGTCAAACGCCACGAAGTGGTGACGATATCAAGCTTCGGGAAAAAGGTGTTCCTCGATTGCTATCTTGTTCCATTTGGAGAGAAGGGTCTGCTCTTTATGTCACAAGACATAACCGAGCGAAAGCAATGGGCCGAGGCGCTTTCTGAAAGCGAGGACACACTCCGCAGCATCTATGAAAGCTCTCCGATGCTGATGGGTGTCGTCGAATTAACAGAGGATGACAAGATTTATCATATCTACGACAACCCGGCCACCGCCCGATTCTTTAATGTCCAATACCAAGGCACAAAACACAAAACTTCGGACGAATTAGGCGCACCTTCCGATGCAATACACGAATGGCTGGTGGCATACCGGAAAAGCCAGCAGCAGGGCAAACCAGTACGATTTGAATATGTCCATAACGCTTCAGATGGCCCGCTTTGGCTCTCGGCAACTGTTTCTGCAATCGGTCCAGGCCAAAATGGTCGCACCCGATTTTCCTATGTGGCAGAAGACATCAGCGAGCGAAAACGGGCTGACGAAGTAATTCAAAAAAGCGAAAAACAGTTTAAGAGTTTGTTCATGTCTATATCAGATGGCTTCTACCTGTCCGAGATACTCTATGATAATAATGGCAATCCTTGTGATTACAGATTCCTGGAAGTCAACCCGAAATTTGAGCAGATCATAGGGCTAAGTCGTGAGCAGATTATTGGGAAACGATATAAAGAATTGGTGCCTGTTGACACTACCAGATGGCTTGATGTTTACGTCTCAGTTGCTCGTACTGGAAAACCTGTGACCTATGAATTTTACTCAAGAGAGTATCAAAAGCATTTCGAGACCTATTCATACCAACCGGCCAAAGGACAAGTCTCGGTATTTGTAAGAGATATCACTGAACGCAAGCGGGCGGAGGAAGCATTGCGAAAGGCTCTGAGGAGCCTAACTAACAGTCAAAAGCTCGCAAAAGTAGGGAACTGGGACTGGGATATTCAAAAAGGTGAAGTAGAATGGTCCGATGAAGTTTATCGTATTTTCGGTCTCGATCCAAATAAATTCCATCCACAAATTGATTCGGTCATGAATCGATTCCACCCGGATGATGGTAAGCTTCATGAATCATTGATAACACAAGCAATTACGAATCGTGAACAATACTCTTTTGAGGCGCGTATCTTATTGCCGGATGGCAACACCCGATTTCTATTATCAACTTCAGAAGGGCATTTCGATGATAGTGAAAATTTAACACAAATCTCAGGCACGGTACAAGACATCACCGAACGCAAGCGGGCGGAAGAGGAGCTGCGTCGAGCCAAAGCATATTCAGAAAAGCTCTTAGAATCCGCTAATGCCATGATCGTAGTACTGGATGCCGAAGGCTATATTCGGGTGATGAATAAGGCGGCGGAGGAAATCACCGGCTACACCCGTCAAGAGCTACTTGGCCGTGACTGGTTCGAAATACTGGTTCCGAAGGATAAATACCCAGATGCTTGGGGTGCTTTCCAGAAGTCTGCACAGGACGGACTTCCTAGATCGTTCGAAAATACCATCTTGACCAAAACGGGTGAGGAACGGTTTATATCGTGGCGAAATACCGAACTGCTGGAAGATGGCGTTTTTCACGGTTCCATTTCATATGGTATCGATATCACTGAACGTAAACAACTGGAGGAACAACTTCTGCAAACACAAAAGATGGAAGCCATTGGGCAATTAGCCGGAGGCGTAGCACACGATTTCAACAATATGCTCAGTGTTATTTTAGGGCATGCAGAATTGATTAAATCCGGTTTGCCCGCGGACCATCCCTTGTTAAAGAGTGCTTTTGAGATTGAAAAGGCAGGCCTCCATTCTCGAGACATTACCCGCCAACTTTTAGCCTTTTCAAGAAAGCAGATCATTGCTCCCAAGACTACAAATCTAAATCAACGTATCACAAATATAACAAAGACGATTTCTCAGGTAATCGGCGAGAACATTGATTTGCGTGTTATTCCGGAAAGAGATCTCTGGAATGTCAGGTTCGATCCCTCCCAGATTGATCAGATTCTCATAAATCTGGCTGTAAATGCCCGTGACGCTATGCCTGATGGCGGTATCCTGACAATCGAAACCTCCAATGTTCATCTCGATGAAAACTATTGCAGTTTGCACGTGGAATGCAGACCCGGGCACTATGTATTGTTGATAGTGGCAGATGATGGAGTTGGAATGGACAAGGAGATGCTTTCGCACGTCTTCGAGCCATTTTTCACCACGAAAGAGGTAGGAAAAGGGACAGGGCTTGGTTTAGCCACCGTTTATGGGATTGTCAAGCAGAATGGTGGTTTTATCAACACCTATAGTGAGTCGGAAAAAGGGACCACCTTCAAGATATATATCCCTCGAATCGTGGACGAAGAAGAAGATAGGAGGACCGAGGAAACGCCTCTGGGAATACGTTCCGGAACGGTTCTATTGGTTGAAGACGATGATATGGTACTCAGGATGACCAATGCAATTCTGGAGAAGATCGGATATGCCGTTGTGACAGCTGAGACCCCTTTGGCAGCTTTGAGGTTTATTGAAAAAGAAGATGCTCCAATCGATCTTCTGATAACCGATGTGGTAATGCCGGAAATGAGCGGAAGGGAGTTAAGTGACAAAATAAAATCGATAAAACCTGGAATTAAAGTTCTTTTCATGTCCGGGTATACGGAAAATATCATCGTCCGTCAGGGCGTGCTGAAGGAAGGGGTACATTTTGTACATAAGCCTTTCAGTATGAATGATTTTGCACGAAAGGTCCGCGATGCGATGGAAGACAGGTAAGCTTGGGTAAGGTATTTTATGATTTAAAACCTGCCGGAATGATGACAGAAGATGATTACAAGTCCTGAAAAGGCAGATATATTTGCCAATCGGGTAGCCGGGGGTTTTTCTCCCCCAGCCCCCACAACACCCCGCATGCGGGTCCGCACGGGGCGTTTCACAGAGCTAACCGGACCATAGTCAGGTATTGAATAATCATCTTCAGCT